>CACZSA010000202.1 GCA_902783705.1 uncultured Ruminococcus sp. | reverse complement strand
TCCGTCCTTCATGACGATGATCGTGTCGGCGTCGCGGATCGTGGAGAGGCGGTGCGCGATGATGAGGCTCGTGCGGTTCTTCATCAGGGCTACCATCGCCTGCTGGATGTGCATCTCGGTCCGGGTGTCGACCGACGACGTCGCCTCGTCGAGGATCAGGATCTTCGGGTCGGCGAGGACCGCGCGGGCGATCGAGAGAAGCTGACGCTGTCCCTGCGAGAGGTTCGAGCCGCCCTCGGAGAGCACCGTGTCGTACCGCTCCGGCAGACGGTCGATGAACTCGTCGGATTCCGACATGTCCGCGGCGTGGACGAGCTCTTCGTCCGTCGCGTCGAGGCGTCCGTAGCGGATGTTGTTGCCGATGGTGTCATGGAAGAGAACCGTGTCCTGCAGAACGATCGCGATCGCGTTGCGCAGGGTCTTCTTCGGGATGTCGTTGACATTCACGCCGTCGATGGTGATGCTCCCGGAATCGACGTCGTAGAACCGCGTGAGCAGATTCACGACCGTCGTCTTGCCCGAGCCCGTTGCGCCGACCAGCGCGATCTTCTGCCCCTGCTTCACAGAGAGGTTGAAGTCATGCAGCACCTGCTTGCCCGGCAGATACGAGAAATCGATGTGGCTGAATTCGATGTCGCCGCGGATATCCTCGACGGTCATCGGATTCTTGCCCTCGTCGACCTCGTCCGGCGTCTCGAGGATCGTGAAGACGCGCTCCGCGCCTGCCACCGCCGTGAGGATCGTCGCGTACTGGTTCGCGATCTGGTTGATCGGGAACGAGAGCTGACGGGAGTACTGCAGGATCGCCTGAATGTCGCCGACCGAGATCGCGCCCTTCATCGTGAAGTACGCGCCGAAGCAGGTGACGATCAGGTAGTTGAGGTTATTGATGAGGTTGTTCGCCGGGCCCATGACGCCGCCCCAGACGTTCGCCTGGATGGAACACTTGCGGAAGTCCTCGCTGATTTTCGCGAAGTCCTCGCACGCGTCCTCCTCCTTGCCGTAGGCGATGACCGTCTTGAAGCCCGTGACCATCTCCTCGACCTGCGAGTTCATCTGACCGAGCAGGACCTGCTTCTTCACGAAGTATTTCCGCATGTAGGTCGAGAGCTTCATCGAGACGATGACCGTGAGCGGGATCGTGACGAGGGAAATCAGCGCCATCCGCCAGTCATACCACAGGAGCATCCCGAACGCGCCGACGAGGGTCAGCACCGCCGAGATCAGCGAGGTGATCGACTGGGAGATCGAGTTCGAAATGTTGTCGACGTCGTTCGTCATCCGGGACATGATGTCGCCGCTCGGATGGCGGTCGGTGTAGGCGATGGGCAGGTAGCTGATCTTGCGGAACAGGTCCTGCCGCATGGTATAGACCGTGGTCTGCGAGATCTTCGCCGACGCGAAGCCCTGGAAGAGCTGCATCAGCGCGCTCGCGATGTACACGAGTCCCATGAGCACGAGCGTCTTCACGAGGGAATCGAAATCGACGTCGAGGTGTCCCTCGCGCAGGGTCATCGCGTCGATCGCCTGTCCCTGGAGACGCGGCCCGGCGAGGTTGAGCAGCGTCGTGATGACCGTCGTGAACATGATGAGGAAGACGAGGTACTTCGAGCGTCCGATGTACCGGATGAGCTTGAGGACCGTCTTGCCGAAATCCTTCGGCTTTTCACGGATCATCCGGCCCGCTCCGGGACCTCTCGCCTCGGAATTGTTCTTCTTCATCATCTGCCGCAGCTCGTCCGCCGTCGGTTCCTCTTCCTTCTGTTCTTTCTTCCCCTTTACGGGTTCCTCGGGGAGAGGCGCGTTTTCGTTTTTGAGGTCTTTTTTCCGATTGTCCGCCATTACGCTTCCCCTCCGTTGTTCTTCATCTGCGAGCTGTAGATATCCCGGTATGCCGCGCTCGTCTTCATCAGATTGTCGTGGTTGTCGAACGCCGTGATACGTCCGTTTTCGATGACCGCGATCCGGTCGGCGTGCATGACGGAGGCGATGCGCTGGGCGATCATCACGACCGTGGTGTCCGCGAATTCCTTGTTCAGGGCCGCGCGGAGCTTCGCCTCGGTCGAGAGGTCAAGCGCGGAGGTGGAGTCGTCGAAGATGATGATCTCGGGCTTGCGGAGAACCGCGCGGGAAATCGCGATGCGCTGCTTCTGCCCGCCGGAGAGGGACGCGCCTCTCTCCGCGACGACGGAGGCGTATCCATCCTCCATCGACGAGACGAATTCGTCCGCCTGCGCGATCTTCGCGGCCTCGACGATCTCTTCATCCGAAGCGTCGGGATTGCCCCAGCGGATGTTGTCGTCGACCGTGCCGGAGAAAAGCTCGCTCTTCTGGAGCACGAAGCCGATCTTCTGCCGCAGCGCGTGGAGATCCCAGTCGCGCACGTTCACGCCGTCGACGTAGACCGCGCCGTCCCTCGTGTCGTAGAACCGCGGAATGAGGTTCACGAGGGAGGACTTGCCGGAACCGGTCGCGCCGATCACCGCCACGGTCTCCCCGCGCTTCACGTCAAAGCTGATGCCGTCGAGGACGTTGTCGCCGGACGCGCCGGGATAACGGAAGGACACGTTTTCAAAACGGATCGTGCCGATCTCGTCCGCGGTGTCCACGGAGCCCGTGACGACCGTCGGATCGGCCTCCAGCACCTCGCGGACACGGTTGGCGCAGGCCTTCCCGCGTGCGATCTGCTGGAACATGAAGGACATCATCATGATGGAGGAGAGGATCTGCGTGATGTACTGGACCGCCGCCATCACGTCGCCGACGTCGATGCTGCGGGCTTTCACCTGCAGGCCGCCGATGTAGATGATCGCGATGACCGCCGCGTTCATGACGATGGACATGCACGGGAAGATCGCGGACATGATGTAGCTGACCTTGAGGTTCGTGCGGCGGAAGTCGTCGTTCGCGGCCTCGAACCGTCCGATCTCATGCTCCTCGCGGGTGTAGGCCTTGACGACGCGCGCGCCCGTGACGCTCTCCTGCACGACGGAGTTGACCCGGTCGAGCTTTTCCTGCACCACGGAGAACAGCGGCACCGCCTTGACCACCATGATGATGACGATCAGAAGAATGAGCGGCAGCGCGACCACGACGACCCGGGCGAACGCGATGTCGAGCGAGAGGCACATGATGAGTCCGCCGACAAAGAAGATCGGCGCGCGCACGAACATGCGCAGCACCATCATCACGAAGTCCTGCAGGGTCGTAATGTCGTTCGTCAGGCGCGTGACGAGGGAGCCCGTCGTGAACTTGTCCGTCTGCTCGAGCGAGAGCGACATGACCTTGTTGAACGCGTCGACGCGGACGTCCGATCCGAAGCCCTGCGACGCGACGGAGGCCGTATAGCAGCACATGATGCCGCAGAAGCCGCCGACCGCCACGAGCAGGATCATCTCGAGCGAGGTCATGAGGATCGTGCGCATCACGCCGTCCATCTCGCCGCTCGCGACGACCGTGTTGACGATGCGCGACATCAGCTTCGGCTGGAAGAGGTCCACCACGACTTCCCCGACCATGAAGAGCGGGGAGATGATCGTGAAGAACCAGTATTTTTTGAGATACGATGTGAGTCTGACCCGATGTCCCTGATTCGTCAAAGCGTTCCGTCCTCTCTGTCGGCGCCCGTGAGGTTCTCACGGATCTTGAGCAGCAGCTTCACGAGCGCTTCCGATTCTTCCTCGGTGAAGTTCGCCGTGGCGAGCGCCTCTTCGCGGCGGATGTGTCCCTTGATCGTGTCGTCGAGCTCGCGGCCCTTCTCCGTCAGGAAGACGCGGGTCGCGCGCAGGTCGTATTCGTCCGGATGGCGGCTGACGTAACCCTCTTTTTCGAGCTTCTGGAGGGAGACGCTGATCGTCGGGGCTTTGAGGTTCGTCGCGTTCGCCAGATCGAGCTGGGTCCGCCCGTCGCGCTTGGCGAGCTCCATGAGGATGAGCTGTCCGGACCGCTGGGAGATCGGATGCTCGATGCCGTGCTCGCGGACATTCTTCCAGAGAAGGCGGGAGAGATCGTTGATGAGGACCATCGGGGTCTTCTTGTAATCGACCTCGCATTCGGCGGGTTCCGGTCCGCGCCCGTTGACTTTCAGATTCATAGGTAGCTCCTTTTTAGTTTATTGATAAATTGTTTATACATAAATTATAGCACCGGACGAAAAAAACGTCAAGACCTTCTGTACAAAAAATTGAGATTTGTTGAATCTGATCGGAAATACCGTATATACAGGGGAGGGACCGCGGCAGATTGCCAAACCCCTTGTCCTGCCGCGTTTACACAGTATAACGGGTCAAAAAACCGATCTCCGGAAGGCACGGGAGACCGGCTATTTTTCATTTAATCATCCTTTTTGCGCCGCAGGATCAGGCGGGAGAGGGCGCGGGCGTCGAAGGGGACGAGGGGCCAGAGATAGCGGCGTCTGCCGTCGAGCGTCACGTTCACCGCCGCGAGCGTCACCGCCAGCGCGATCCCCGCGAGGAATCCGATCCAGTCGAAGGCCGCCGTGAGCAGGAGCGTCAGCACCCGGAAGAACTTGAACGCGTACCCCAGCTCATAGCTCGACTGTGTGAAGTTCGCGATGGAGACGAACGCCATGTAGAGAATGACGTCCGGCGAGACCCACCCGACCGTCACGGCGAAATCCCCGAGCAGGAGCCCGCCGACCACGGAGAGGGAGCTTGCGAGCACGTTCGGCGTGTTGAGCGAGGCGAGCTTGAGCCCGTCGAGCGTCAGCTCCGTCACGATGAGCTGTACAAGAATCGGCAGGTCCCCCGGATGCGACGGGATCACGAAATGCAAGAGGGGCGGCAGGACCTCCTCGTGCATCAGGGCGAGATACCAGAGCGGCGTCACGACCATCGTCAGCCAGAAAATGAGGTGGCGCAGGAGCCGCAGATACGTCCCGACGAGCGGGGAGAAATAATAGTCGTCCGTCTCCTGCAGGAAGTGGAACAGGGTCGTCGGGAAGATCATCGCCTCCGGGCTGTTGTCGCAGAGGACGATCACCCCGCCCTCGAGGATCGTCGCCGCCGCCGCGTCCGGTCTCTCCGTCGCCCGCACCTTCGGGAAGGGATTCCACCAGCCCCGCCGCCGCATCGATTCCGAAATGCTCGCGTGTCCCAGGACGAGGGAATCCGTATCGAGGCCGTCCAGCTTCCGGGCGAGCTCGTCGGCGTAGGCGGGATCGGCGCGGCCCTCGAGATAGACGAGCGCGATGTCGGTGCGCGTACTCTTCCCCGCCGTGACGTGCCGTACGGTCAGATCGGGCGTGCGGATGCGCCGGCGGATCAGGGAGACGTTCGTGAGGAGCGTTTCGACGAATCCGTCCCGGCTCCCGCGCATGACCTTGTCGTTCTCCGGCTCCTCGGAGTTCCGCGCGGGATAGATCCGGAAATCCGCGATGACCGCCGCCGCGCCGAAGGTGTCCGAGAGGATCGCGAGCATCCCGGAGAGGACGGCCCCGGCGATCGCTTCGACCGAGGATTCCGCCCGCGCCTCGGAGGACGGCATCGAGGTCTTCGCGAAGGTCGCGGCGTCCGAGAAGGGAGCGCCGTCCTCGAAGGAGAGGAGGAGCTTTTCGAGCGAATCGGAGCGCGTCATGCCGCTGAGGTAGTACATTACGGTCCGCGCCTCCCGGGAGTTGAACTCCCGCCGCACAAGATCGAAGCTCGCCCCCGCCCGGAGCACCGCGTCCATCCGCTCGACGTCCGCCCGGAAACCCCCCGTCAGATTCCCTTTGTCCGATGTCATACCGTCCTCCCATCATTCAGAATTATGCTTTGAACACCTTATACTGTTTTCTTTCTATAATCTTATAAACATTGGATGTTTGGGGGTCCCCTCATCCGTCCCCTTCGGTGACAGCTTCTCCACGGAGGGAGAAGCCTTATCAAAGTGCAGTCGAAAACGGGTGATTGCTGTTTCCCGTGTCGGTTTCATATACGTGAGCCTTCCCCCGCCAGTGGGGCCGAGTTCATCAAAGATGAACTCAGGTGCCCCGTTAGGAGCGGATGAGGGGTAACTTTCGATTCTCGATCTCAATGTTTTAGAGCAGAAATCGTATGATTCGTCACCTGCGCAGACGTATAGCTGCTCCCACGATCTCAAAAAAACAAGCGCCCACACCGAAGCATGGACGCTTTTCGCTTTTGTTATTCACTTCTTCTCCGGGTTCTTGAAGAACTGGTAGTAATAGCACGGGATCATGCCGTTGTAGAGCTTGCGGATCTTGTCCGCGCGGCGTCCGTAGAGCTTCTCGAACCGCTCGCTCTGCGTGATGACGTAGATCTGCCACCGCCCGAGCCGCGCGAATGCCTGGCCCATCGCCCGGTAGAGGTCCTCGGCCTTCTCCGGCGTGAGCAGGCGGTCCCCGTACGGCGGATTCGTCACGATCGTCCCCCGCCGCCCGAGCGTGTCGATGTCGAGCGCGTCCATCTGAAAGACGTTGACGTGCGCCTTCACGCCCGCGCGCTCCGCCGAGGCTGACGCGATCTCGACGCACTTCGGGTCGATGTCCGTCGCGTAGGCCTCAAAGCCCGACTCCCGGAGCACTGCCTCCTCCGCCGCCTCCCGCGCGTCCCGCCATGACGCTGACGGGAATACGGGATATTCCTCGGCGCAGAAGGTCCGGCGCATGCCCGGCGCGATGTGCAGCATCTGCATCGCCGCCTCGATCGCGATCGTCCCGGACCCGCAGAACGGATCCCAGAGGAGGACGTCCTCGCGCGGGCGGGCCAGCTTCACCATCGCGGCGGCGAGCGTCTCCCGGATCGGCGCGTCGACCGTCTCGGGCCGGTATCCGCGCTTGTGCAGCGGTACGCCGGAGAGGTCGATCATGAGATTCGCCCGGTCCTTGAAGAGGAAGAATTCGATTCGGTATCTCGTCCCCGTCTCGGGAAGGCGCACGAGCCCGTATTTCTCCCCGAGCCGCACGGAGACCGCCTTTTTCACGATCTTCTGGCAGTCCGGGACCGAGAAGAGCTTGCTTTTCACGGCGTGTCCCGTCACCGGGAATTCGTCGTCGCGTCCGATGAAATCCTCCCACGGCAGGGCTTTCGTGCCGTCGAAGAGCTCGGTGAAGGTCTCGGCTCCGAACGCGCCGAGGTTGAGATACAGCCGCTCGGCATAGCGCAGGTTCACGCTCGCCCGGGCCGCCGTCGTCTCGTCGCCCTCGAAGGTGATCCGCCCGTCGATGTTCTCGATCCGGCGGCATCCGAGGGCTTCGATCTCCTCGCCGAGCAGTCCCTCGAGCCCGAACAGGCAGGTTGCGGTGTAGTTCAGCTTCATTTCGCGGCCTCTCTCTTCTCTTCCCCCTTCGCCTCAGCCTTCGGCGCGGAGGTCTTCGGAAGCGTGAAGGCGAAGCGGCACCACTTGCCGTACTCGCTCTCCACGCGGATCTTTTCGTGGTGCGCCTCGATGATCGTGCGGGAGATGTACAGTCCCAGCCCCGCGCCGGTCTTGTCGAGTCCGCGGCTCTTGTCGCTCTTGTAGAAGCGGTCGAAGACGTAGGGCAGATCGTCCGGGGAGATCCCGTCGCCCTCGTTGTAGACGCTCACCTCGACCTTCGGGCCCGTCTCGTGGATCCCGACGATGTATTTCCCGCCCGTGCGCGAGAACTTGATCGCGTTGTCGCAGAGATTGTAGAGCACCTGATGGATCGCGTCGCGGTCCGCCGTCACGTAGAGATTGTCGCGGTCCGCGTCGAACTGCACGTCGAGCTCCTTCTCCTCGAGACGCTGTTCGGAGGAGATGATGATCTGCCGCGCCATCTCGCAGATATCAACCGGGGCCATCGTGAACTTGCGCTCGCCCGCCTCGATCTTCGTCAGATCCAGCAGCGAGGACACGAGTCTGGACAGCCGGAGCACCTCGGAGCGGATGACCTCGAGATAGTGCGGGATCTTCTCCTTCGGGATCACGCCCTGCAGGATCGCGTCGATGAAGCCGGAGATCGTCGTCATCGGCGTGCGCAGGTCGTGGGAGATGTTCGCGAGGAAGAGACGCCGCGTCTCCTCGCTGTGCTGGAGCGTGTTCGCCATGTTGTTGAACGCCTCCGACAGTTCGGCGACCTCGTCGTTGCCGCTGACCGGGACCCGCGCGTCGAAGTGTCCGTTCGCGAATTCCCGGGCGGCCCGGCTCATGGAACGGAGCGGCGAGACGAGGCGTTCCGTGATGAAGTACACGGCGATGAGCGCCGCGAGCATCAGCCAGAGCGTCGAGACGATGATCGTCTTGATCATCGCTTCGAGGAGCTCATCCATGTCGGTGTTCGCCGTCGTCGCCATGACCGAACCCACGACGCGTCCGTCCTTCGCCGTGATCGGGCGGACGTAGATGCGGTGCTTCTCCTCGAAGAAGCCCTCGATCGTGTCGTAGCGCGAGACGGGCTCGTTCTCCGCGAGCAGCTCGTTCAGCTCGTCCGGGTAGACCTTCGCCCCGCCCGCGAGAACCTCCGCCTTGTCCGCGCCGCCGACGAGCATCACGTCGCCCAGGCCGTCCGCCACGTACAGGGTCACGTCGTCAAAGCTCGCGACCATTGCGTCGAGGACGGGCTCAAGCGTCACGACCGTGCTGTTCAGATAGTCGTTGAAGTTGAGCTCGCCGCTCTCGCGGTAGTTCTGCACGATGAACTGCGAGGTGTTGTAGGTGATGTTCGCGAGACTGCGGGTCTTGTTGTTCTCGTCGTAGACGTTCACGAGGGAGGTGATGATCGACGTCGAGAGAAAGATGCTCACGATGTTGATGAGCATGAACGCGGAAATGTATTTTACAAAAATGCTCTTGAACATAAAGGCGCGCCGATCCTCCGAAAAACACAGGGCGGTTTTTCACGCCGCCCTGCCGTATGATCCTGATTGCTTACTGGATGAGCTCGAACTTGTAGCCGACGCCCCAAACGGTCTTGAGGGTCCACTTGTCGGAGACGCCCTCGAGCTTTTCGCGCAGTCTCTTGACGTGCACGTCGACCGTGCGGGAGTCGCCGAGATAGTCGAAGCCCCAGACTTTGTCGAGAAGCTGGTCGCGCGAGAATACGCGGTTGAAGTTCGAGGCGAGGAAGTAGAGCAGCTCCAGCTCCTTCGGCGGGATGTCCACCGCCTTGCCGTTGAGCTTCAGCTCGTACTTCTGCTTCGAGATCTCCATGTTCTCGAACTTGATCGTCTCGTCGTCGCTCTGGTTGTCGTGCGCCGTGTACCGGCGGAGGACCGCCTTGACGCGCGCCGAGAGCTCCTTCATGTCGAAGGGCTTGACCACATAGTCGTCCGCGCCCAGCTCGAGACCCACGACCTTGTCGAGGACCTCGTCCTTCGCGGTGATCATGATAACCGGCTTCGAGGAGATCGCGCGGATCTCGCGGCAGACCTGGTTGCCGTCCTTGTTTTTCGGGAGCATCAGGTCGAGGAGAACGAGGTCGGGCTCATACATCTTGAAGAAGCTGAGGCCCTCCACGCCGTCTCCGGCCGTCTTCACTTCGTAGCCTTCGTTTTCAAAGAAATAGCGCAGCAGATCACAGATGTTGGGATCGTCGTCAATCACAAGCAGTTTGGTTCCCATTTGAAATTCCTCTCAATCTTATGTAATATTCAATATCGCAGATTCCTCAGCATCCGGTCCGAATCCGCTCAGGCCATGTAATCGCCGTTGTAGGAGACGAGAACAGCCTTGTCGATGCCGTCCGCAGAGGATACTTTATTGACAAATTCGGTGTCGCTGCCGCTGAGCCGCACTTCGTAGGAAACCTCGATGTAGCCGCGGGCAACGGTCTTGGACTTCACGGAGTACTTCTTGACGCCGCCCTTGACGAGCTCTTCCGCTCTCTTCTCCGCGGCTTCATCCTTGCATTCCACAACGAGGATGTAATCGGAATCGGAGACCTTCGCGCGCACGAAGATGAAGAGGATCAGACCGACGATGAGGGAGCCGATCACGGCGAGGGGATACATGCAGGCGCCGAGAACGATGCCCGCGCCGACGGACCAGAACAGGAACACGAGGTCCAGGGGATCCTTGATCGCGGTGCGGAAACGGACGATGGAGAGCGCGCCGACCATACCGAGCGACAGAACGACGTTGGAGGTGACGGCGAGGATGATGAAGGTGGCGATCATCGTGAGGGCGACGAGGGAGATGCCGAACTGGCGGTTGAACATGACGCCCTGATAGGTCTTCTTGTAGATGAAGTAGATGAACATGCCGATGGCGAACGCCAGGACGATGGAGATCAGCGTGTCGACGACGGAGAACTGGGTTGCGTTCTCAAGGAAACTGTTTTTGAAGATATCGTTGAATGACATGGGGTGCTTTTTTCCTTTCAGAAATAATTTTTGATTTTGGATGTGCCGGGGCGCTTCATCAGCCGAACTGGCGGCAGATCTCGTATTTGGACGAGGACTGACGGGAACGGGTGATGGGGTTGATGAGATAACGGATGATGTCCGGGAGGAACTCGTTGTACTTGACCTCCAGCACATCGAAGCTGTCCGTCGGGACACAGGGGGTGGGATCGAACAGATTGTCCGAATAGATGCCCGTGCGGATGTCGCAGTCGAGGGTGACGCGCACCTCCGCAGGCTCATAGATGAACGGCGTCCGGGTGTATTCCACGAGCGTCTTCGGTCTGAGCTGCTGACCTTTCATCTTCGCGTAGAGCTCCGCGACCACGCCGCGTCCGTCGTCGAGCATCCAGTCGATGTCGCCGCGGAGGATCTTTTCCGTCTCCTCGCGGGTGATGCGCGCCTGGAGCTTCTGAGTGAGATCGTCGTACTTGACCTTCTTTTCGAGGGAGATGAAGCTGTCGTCGCCGTTGTAGATCCGGATGCGGAACTTCGCTCTCGGGTTGCCTCCGTTCACCTTTTCAAAATACGCCGTGTCGGTGAAGTTGTCGAAGTAGAGCGAGCGGATGACGTAGGTGCCGTCCGCGGTGGTATGCGGGTCTCTCTTCATGACGGTGCCGAGGCGTCTTGAAAGCAGTTCGCGGTCCCAGGCATTGATGAAGTACTTGAACTC
>CACZSA010000201.1 GCA_902783705.1 uncultured Ruminococcus sp. | reverse complement strand
GGACGAGGATGGGAAGCCCGGGCTGACGGGACGGTATTACCGGGGTCTCGGGCTCGCGGGGGATCCGGTCCTCGTGCAGAACGATCCGTCGATCGATTTCAACTGGCTGATGAACGGCTCGCCGATCCGGGAGGAGCCCTTCAGCGTCGTCTGGACGGGCACGCTCACGCCCTGGGACACCTTCGACGGCATGATCGGCTTCCGTGCACAGGACAGCATGCGCCTCTATGTCGACGGTGAGCTGGTCCTCGACGGCTGGGGAGAGAACCGGGACGCGGGCCGCGTGGTTCCCTTCCGGTTTGAAGAAGGACGGCAGCATGCCCTCCGGATCGAATATGCTTCCGACCGCCGCGGGGCGCGGGTTCTCTTCGGCTATGACACGGCGGCGGAGAACTTCACGCGAGCCGTCGAGCTGGCCCGGCAGGCGGACGCGGCGATCGTCTGTGTCGGAGACAGCGCGGACACCTGCGGCGAGAACCTCGACCGCGTCACCCTCGATCTGCCCGGCAATCAGGAGGCGTTCGTGCGCGCGATAGCCGAAACCGGCGTTCCCGTCGTGCTCGTGATGCAGACCGGACGGCCCGTGACCCTCGAATGGGAACGCACCCGCATCCCGGCGATCCTCGAGGCGTGGTTCCCGGGCGAGATGGGCGGGTATGCTGTCGCAGAAACCCTGTTCGGGGACAACGATCCGTCGGGCCGCCTTCCGATCTCCTTCCCGCGGCACACCGGGCAGATCCCCTGCCATTACAGCCGTCGTCCAGGCGGCGGGAAGCGGTACGTCGAGACGGACTGGCTCCCGCTCTATCCCTTCGGATACGGTCGCGGCTACACGGAATTCCGATACGCGGACCTCGCGCTCTCGTCCGAATCGATCGCCGCGGGGGATTCCGTCGACGCGACGTTTACCGTAACCAATACCGGAGACCGCGCGGGCGTTGCGGTGCCGCAGATCTACCTGCGCGACATGGTCAGCTCCTCCGTCAAGGCCGAAAAGGTCCTCGCGGCGTTCGGGCGCGTTCGTCTTGAACCCGGCGAGACCCGCCGCGTCACGCTGACGGTGCATCCGCGCGAGATGCGGACGCTCGGGCGGGATTTCGTCTGGCGGATCGAGCCCGGAGAGTTCCGCATCTTCCTCGCCGAGGATGCCGAGCACATCGTCTCCCGCGCCGCGTTCCGGGTGGAGTAAAAAATCTAAATCTCACTATGCAAAAAAACAGCCGCATGAACCGTTCTCCGGTCCGTGCGGCTGTTTCTGATTCTGTTCGATTATTCGCCGTCGTTCATCTGGTCCAGCATCTTCTGATAGGTCTTGTTGAGGACCTTCATGATGGAGGCGGAGTAGCTCGCCGGGTTCGCGCTCGGGTCGTTCACGAATTTCGCAAAGTACTTGTATTCCCCGAGGGATCCGGACGGGTCGACGTTGTAGGAGAGGTCGCAGATCGCCTTTTCGCGCATCATGCGGTAGATGTTCTTCGAGTCCTCGTCGCGGAGGATCTTGCCCTCGACGTACTGCTCGATGAACGCGTCGACAACGTACTTGTTCGAGCCTGCGCTGAGGACCTCGACGATCGTGCCTGTGCGGCGGGGATCGTTCAGGGTGATCGGCGCCGCCATCATGCCGCCCACGGTCCAGATCGTGTAGTCGTCCGTCTCGTCGAGCTTCGGATAGGGCAGATAGCCGAAATCAAATTCGAGGTCGCGCAGAAGCACCGGGTCGGAGCCGTAGCCCTCGAAGAGCGCGTTGCCCGCCTCGAAGACCTTGTACTGATCGTTTCCGCTCGTCGCGAAGAAGACGTCCGGATCAGAGCGCAGGGCCTGCATCAGCTCCACGATGCGGACGATGCGGTCGGACACGAGGTTGAAGTGATAGCCCTCCTCGTCCCACGTCATCGGAAGCTCGCCGAAGTTGAAGCCGAAGCCCGCGATATACGCCGCGTTCATCGCCATGCCGTAGCGGTCGTCCTTGTCCGCCTGCCCGTTGCCGTTGAGATCGGCGTAGGCGTCCTTCGAATAGCTGAGGAGCCTGTCATAGGTCCATTCGCCGTTGTAGACCGCCTCGTAGGGATAGCTCATGCCCATCTGCGTCATCAGCTCCTTGTTGAAAAGGAGGCGGAAGTGCTGCTGAACCGGGAAGGTGAGATCGCTGACGGCGAAATACTGTTTTGAGCCGAGGTGATACGACTTGTTCGCCGACTGATTGTACCAGCGCGCGCCGAGGTCGATGCCCTCCAGCGCCTGCCAGTCATAGACGAGGTTCCCGGTGATATAGGACGCGCGCTCGCCGGGGCACCAGAAGCAGATCAGGTCGTAGGTCTCGCTCTCGCCCGCCTTCACGACGTTCTTGAAATCGCTTTCGTAGCTGTTTTCGCAGAGCTCCTCCACGCGGATGTTGACGAGATCCTCGACCTCGAGATTCCGCTTATAGGCTGCGTCGTTGAGGACCTCTCCGGTCATCTCCTCCGGCGCGATGTAGATGTTCCACGTGCTGTCGAGATACCGGATGACGGTAAAGGTATAGCCGCCGAAGTCCGTGCCCTCGTCCAGGGAGGCGTACCAGTCGAACTCGGTCTCAGCGGGCGCAGCCTCCGCTTCGGCTGTCGGCGTGAGGCCGGATGCTGTGTTCTCCGGATTCTCATCCCCGCCGCCCGCGGCGCAGGAGGAAAGAATGAGCGTGAAGAGCAGGGCCAGGATCAGAACGCGTATTTTCATGATAATGCTCCTTTCGGTTGTGTCCGCTTTGCAGCTTTCAGTTTCTATTATACCATATTCTCCCGCACGATGCAAGGAGAATCGCGGCGGTTTTCCCCGTTTTGCCCGCGTCCTCCCCTGATTCCCGATTGACAAGCGGGCGGCGGGCTGATATAATAGCATCAAGAACAATCGTTCGGCGGCATATACGGTCCCGACGCCGCAGAGGCCGCCGAATACGGACCATTTCATGAAGCAACGGAGGCATGACCATGAAGCCCAATCCCTTAGTCCGCGAGCCCATCATCCCCTGCAATCCGCCCGTCTGCCGGGCTTGCCGCGCCGTAGGAGATCCCGGTCCCCTCGACGGCGACCTTTCGAAGCCCTTCTGGCAGCGGGGCGAATGGCTGACCGATTTTCACGACATCGAGGGGGACAGCCGCCCGAGGCCGTGGAAGGCGACGCGCGTCAAGGTCCTCTGGAACGACGAGGCGCTCTACATCGGCGCGGAGCTGACGGACGACACCATCTGGGCGTACGTCACCGAGCGGGACGACGTGATCTTCGCCGACAACGACTTTGAGATCTTCCTCGCGCCGCAGGATTCGAGCCATCGGTATTACGAGCTCGAGATGAACGCCCGGAACACCGTGTGGGACCTCTACATGGAATGCCCGCAGCGAGACAACACGCGCCGCATCATCAGCTGGGACGTGCGGGGACTCGAGAGCGCGGTGAAGATCGACGGGGAGCTGAACAATCCCGCGGCGGACAACCGCTCCTGGTCGCTCGAAATCAAGCTGCCATGGTTCTCCTTCCGCGAATGCCCGGTGGGGAAATGCCAGCCCGACCGCCTCGCGCCTGTCCCCGGCGAGATCTGGCGGATGGATTTCTCGCGCGTGGAATGGGAAACGGACGTTGTCGACGGCCGATATGTCAAGCGGTGCGGACCGGACGGGAAGCCTCTGCCCGAGCAAAACTGGCTCTGGGCGCCGACCGGAGTGATCGACGCGCACATGCCCGAGATGTGGGGCTATCTCATCTTCACGGAGGCGGGTGAGGAACACCCCCTGCCCGAGGAGGACCGGGTGAAGCTCGCGCTCCGGCGTCTCTACTACCGCGAGCACGCCCACGCGTGCAGGACCGGAGCCTTCACCGACGACGCGCGCCTGCTCCTCGGTGAGGAGGCGGACGAATACAAGATCCGCGCCTTCACGACGCCTTCCCTCTTCGAGGGGATCGCCGAATGGCGGGGCGAGGCGTGGCACATCGATTCCGACGGATACCTCTGGCGCGGCGACGACCGCTGAGAGAGAAACAGAAAGGAACATCTATGGAAAAATGGGAGAGAGAGTTCATCCGGGACCTCGCGAAGAGGAAGCGGGAGATGGCGGAGACGCCCCGGATGCGCGAGATCGTCCGCCTCTGGACCGCGCACAACGACGGGCACTCCGAGCGCCCGATGATCCACTTTGAGATGGGGACCGTGGGCGACGCCGGATTCCAGTACCAGTGCAGGTGCGTCTCCGACGACGCGCGGTCGGTCGAATGGGGGCTCGGCAATTCGATGCAGAATCAGGTCATGGTCGGCGACGATTTTCCCGTCACGCCGGACTGGTATGTCTCGAACGGCTCCGGCATGACGCTCTTCGGTCTCCAGCCGCACCGTACCCGCCCGAAGACCGGGGGCGTCGGCTTCCACATCGATCCGGTCATCGAGGATCTCGATTCGCTCGATCCCTTCGTTCCCTCCCCGATGTGGTTCGACGAGGACGGCGTCCGGCGCGGAACGGAATACTACGGCGATCTCTTCGGCGACATTCTCGAGATCAAGCCCGGAATGAGCGCGCTCTACTGCTGCCCGACGAACAACCTCGTCCAGCTCATGAGCATGGAGAACCTCTTCGTCTCGATGTACGACAACCCGGACAATTTCAAGGAGATGATGCGGCGGCTCGCGGACGATTACTGCCGCTACTATACCGAGCTCGAACGACGCGGGATGCTCACGCCGTGCTGCGGGAACAACTGGGTCTGTCAGGGGACCTTCGCCTTCTCCGATCAGATGAAAAAGGAAGGTCCGATCACCCTCGGGGACGTCTGGGGCTTCATGGACAGCCAGGAGACGGTCAACGTCTCGCCCGAGATGTTCGACGAGTTCATCTTCCCGGCGTATGAGCGCATCTCCTCCCTCTTCGGGCGGCTCTCCTACGGCTGCTGCGAGCCCGTGCACCCGTTCTGGGAGACATCGATCTCGCGGCTGAAGAACCTCCGCAAGATTTCGATCTCCCCGTGGTGCGATGAAGAATACATGGGAGAACGGCTCCGCGGCTCCGGGATCGTCTATCAGCGCAAGCCCTCGCCCCTCTTCATCGGCGGCACGGACCGGGACCTCGACGAGGACGGCTTCCGCGCCCACGTCCGAAAGACCATGCGCGCGGCGAGGGGCTGCCTCCTCGAATTCACCTTCCGCGACACCTACACCTTAAACGGCAACCTCGGAAAGCCCCGCCGCGCGGTCGAGATCGTGCGCGAGGAAATCCAGAACACCTGGGAAGGCTGAGATCATGAAAAAAGGACTCAAAACGGCGGGCTTCGGGATCGCGGCAATCCTCTCGCTCCTCGTCATGCTCGCCCTGCTCGAGCTGAACAAGAACACCGTCCCCGGCTGGATCCTCGCCCTCGCGCTCTTCGCGGGATTTCTCTTCCTGCACGCAAAGATCGGCGGCGGTCGCACGGGGCTCAAAAAGCTTGCCCTGTGGATCGGATGGATCGCGCTCCTTTGCGCCGTGTTCCTCCTCACATGGCCTCCGGTGAAGCGCGTCCCGGCGGTCACGGGTAAAACAGGCGGCTATACGGACACCCGCTCGATCCGGGACGGGGACGTGCGCGGCGTGCTCACCTCCGACGGCGCGGTCGAGGTCTACGCGGGGATCCCCTATGCGAAGCCTCCTGTCGGCTCTCTGCGATGGCGTGAGCCCGAGGATCCGGAGAAGTGGGACGGGGTGCTCGACGCCTTCACCTTTGCGCCGATGAGCATGCAGCCCGTGCATCTGCCGATCTACGATTCCCTCGCGCAGATCATCGGGTATCACGACTACCGCGTCTCCCTCTCCGACAATTACCGCGCGCCTGTGGACGAGGATTCCCTCTACGTCAATGTGTGGAAGCCCGCGGGGGATGTCTCGGGACTTCCGGTCCTTGTCTACATCCACGGCGGGTCGCTCCAGACGGGGCAGCCGTGGTACGCGGATTACAGCGGCGAGGGACTGGCGCGTCAGGGGCTCGTCGTTGTCAACATGGGTTACCGCCTCGGCGTCTTCGGCTATCTCGCGCATGAGGAGCTCGCCGCGGAATCGCCGGACGGGACGACCGGGAACTACGGCCTGCTTGATCAGATCAAGGCGCTCGAATGGGTCCGGGACAACGCGGCGTACTTCGGAGGCGATCCGGGAAACGTGACGCTTGCCGGAGAATCCGCCGGGGCCGCCAGCGTGAGCGCGCTCTGCACCTCGCCGCTCGCAGAAGGCCTCTTCCGCCGTGCGATCCTCGAGAGCTCGACCGTCGCCTCCGCCGAACCGCCGCACTCCTTCCGCCTCCTCGACGAGGCCATGGAGAGCGGACGGGAACTTCTCGCGCGGCACGGCTGCAAAACGATCGAGGACCTGCGCGCCTGCCCCGCGGAATCGCTCGTCGACGAGGCATATTCGGAGCATCACATCACGGTGGACGGATACGCGCTCCGGGAGCTTCCGATGAAATCCTACCTGCGCGGCGCGCACAACGAGGAGGCGATCCTGCACGGCTACAACCTGCACGAGAGCGGCGCATTCCTCATTTTCGACAAAATTACGCTCGCGTCCTTCGGCGACCGGGTGCGCGGGTACTTCGGCGATTTCTCCGAGGAGGTCTTCGCGCTTTATCCGGTGTCGACGGACGAGGAGGCGGACGCGGCATGGCGCGAGATCTGGGGCGCGGTCTTCTTCGATTACCCGCACTACTGTCTCAACCGCCTCGCCGTCCGGGCGGGGATCCCGGTCTACGAATACCGCTTCGCGCGGGAGAACGGACGGCTCGGCTCGTGGCACAGCGGCGAGATGATCTATTTCTACGGGAACATCCCGGACGACTCCGCCCTCTACGACGCGCGCGACCGGGAACTCAGCCGGGAGATGTCGGCGGCCTTCGTGAATTTTGCGAAGACGGGCGATCCGAACGGCGGGATCCTCACGGGATGGACGGAGAACCGCTCGTCCGAAGAGCTCATGCAGTTCGGGGACACCACCGAGATGGGGACGGAGGAGAAGATCGCTCTGTACGAAATCCTCGACCGGATGAGTGGCTGGGAGGGCTGATTCGCCGTCGGATTGCACAAATCAGGTCTTCAATAATTGGACATCCGCCACAAATACTCCGATTTTGCGCAACTCTTCCCCACGCTCTTGACACGCGCCGCGCGTTGTGCTATGATAGGCATTCGGTAGCGAAACCCAGTTCATCCGACCGAGGCATGTCATGCAGAAAGCCGTCGCGATCCCGAAGCATCACACCCCCGCCGCCGCGGAACATATCCTCACCTTCATCAAAAAGAACACCGTCATGTGCATCGCCGCGGTACTGGCTGTCATGACGGTTTTCCTCGTTCCGCCGGACACGCGGTATGCCAGGTACATCGACTACAAGACCCTCGCCTGCCTGTTCTGCACGCTCGCCGTCGTCGCCGCGCTGAAGGACATCCGGTTCTTCTACATCCTTGCCAAGAACATCGTGCGGCTATTCAAGAACACCCGCGCGTCCGTTCTCGCGCTTGTGTACATCACCTTCCTCGGCTCCATGCTCATCGCAAACGACATGGCCCTGCTCACGTTCCTGCCGCTCAGCTATTACGTTCTGAAGGACTGCGGGCGTCAGCGGACCGTCGCGTTCAGCTTCGCGATGCAGACGGTCGCGGCGAATCTCGGCGGCATGCTCACCCCGTTCGGCAATCCGCAGAACCTCTACCTCTACACCCGCTTCAACATCCCTACGGGCGCGTTCACCCTGACGATGCTCCCGTCCTTCTGCCTCTCCGTCGCGCTCATCACACTGGCCTGCATCGTGTTCGTCAAGCCGGAGCCGCTCGCGGTCGCGGACGAGGTGATTCATTTCGACAAGTCCCGAAGCGTGATCTACGCGGTCCTCTTCCTCGTATCCGTCCTGATGGTCTTCCGCACGATCCCCTATGCCGTGGGCCTCGGCGTCATCACGGTCTCCCTGCTCTTCCTCGACCGTCACGCCGTCTCCTCGGTCGATTATCCGCTCCTTTTTACGTTCGTTTTCTTCTTCATCTTCGCGGGCAACGCAGCGCGGCTCGACGTCGTGCGGGACACCCTCGGCGCGCTCCTCAACAAAAACGTGGTGCTCTTCTCCTCCCTCTCCTGCCAGTTCATCAGCAATGTCCCCTCGGCGATCCTGCTCTCGAACTTCACGGACAACTGGCGCGAGCTCCTCGTCGGCGTCAACATCGGCGGCGTGGGGACCCTGATCTCCTCCCTCGCGAGCCTCATCACCTTCCGCGAGTACACGGTCCGGTATCCGGGCCACACAAAGGGCTATTTTCTCCTCTACTCCGCCGTGAGCTTTGTCTTCCTCGGCGTCCTGCTCGCGTTCAATCTTGTCCTGTTCCACGGATGAATCCCGCTCCCGTCCCTTCCCCGGGCGGGATTTTTTTATTTTTCACACTCCCTCTAAAAAATCCCGTTGACACCGTGCGGCATGACTGGTATAATAGAGAAAACTGGATACGGGGGGATCATCATGAATCAACCGGACGTCTTTGCCTGGGACGCGCCCTCGCTCGCCGAAGCCTGCCGCGGACGCCTGCGCATCGGAGCCGCCGTCAACACCTGGGATCTCGACGAGGCCTCGCCTGCCTGCGCCGCGATCCGGAGGCAGTTTGACATTCTCACGCTGGAGAACGAGTCGAAGCCCGTGAACGTCCAGCCGGAGGAGGGCCGCTTCGTCTTCGACAAGCTCGACCGCTTCACGGATTTCGGACAGAAGAATGGGATCACCCTGCGCGGACACACGCTCGTGTGGCACAGTCAGGTCCCCGGATGGCTCTTTGAAGGAGAGGACGGCGCCCCGGCGTCGAAGGAACAGCTTCTCTCCCGGATGCAGGCGCACATCGGGACCGTCGTCTCCCGGTACAGAGGAAAGATCGCGACGTGGGACGTGCTCAACGAGGTCCTGCGCGACGAGGGAGGACTGCGCGAATCGAAGTGGTATAAGATCGCCGGGCGCGACTATATCCCGGCAGCGTTCCAAGCGGCGCACGAAGCCGATCCGGACGCGCGGCTGCTCATCAACGACTACAACCTCGAATCCTCGGAGGCGAAGGCCGACACCATGGCCGCCCTCGTTGAGGAGCTTCTCCGGGCGGGCACACCTGTCGGCGGGATCGGGCTGCAGATGCACCTCTCGCTGTACACGGATCTCGAACTGCTCAAAAAGAACGTCCGGAAGCTCGCCGCACTCCGCGCCTTCGCACCTGATCTCCGCCTTGAGGTGACGGAGCTCGACGTCTCGTGCTACCGCTTTGACGACACGGCAGAGGATCTCCTCTGGACGGACGCGCTCGAGACGGCTTTCCGCGAGAAATACGCCGCGCTCTTCCGCTTTTACGGGGAGCTTGCCGACGAAGGAACGCTCGATACGGTCGTCTTCTGGGGACTGTCCGACGCGGTCTCGTGGCTCAACGGGTTCCCCAGACGGCACAAGAACTATCCCCTGCTCATCGGACGCGGATGGCGCGTCAAACCTGCATTTTACGACGTCCTCGCGCTCGCGGGGAACAAGGAGGCACAATCATGACACTTCGCGAACGCGCGATCGCCGCGCTGCAATGCAAGGTCCCGGACGCGATCCCGACCTTCGAGCTCGAATTTCAGCTCACCCCGGAGCTCCGTGGGAAAGGGATCGATTTCATCTCCAGCTGGGATCTCGACCGGATGAATCTCTCCCCGGCGGAACGGGACCGGAAGCTCTACGAGAACGCGGAGCTGATCGTCTCGGTCTATTCGGAACTCGAATATTCGATCTTCAACGTCGCGTATCTGAATTACGAGGACGTGAAGAAGACCGTCAAATGGATCAAGGAGCTCTCCGGCAACAAGTTCCTGCTCACCCATCACGGGGACGGCACCTTCGCGATCCCGGACGGCAACGACATGTTTGAATTCGCCTACCGCATCGCCGACGACCCGGACGAGGTCCACGCCGAGGCGCGCCGGATGGCGGACAACGCGATCGAATACAACAAGAAGCTCTTCGACTGCGGGATCGAGTGCTTCATGCTCTGCTCGGACTACTGCTACAACTCCGGGCCGTTCCTCTCCCCGCAGATGTTC
>CACZSA010000200.1 GCA_902783705.1 uncultured Ruminococcus sp. | reverse complement strand
GTTCGGCACCGGCACCGCGGCGGTCATCTCCCCGATCGGCGAGCTCTTCGACGAGGGCAAGCATATGATCATCAACAACAACGAGATCGGTCCGATCGCGCAGAAGCTCTACGACGCCATCACCGGTATGCAGTGGGGCAAGAAGCCCGACGAGATGGGCTGGATCGAAAAGATCGACTGAGGATTTTCCCCTTCAAAACCGTCGTTCCAAGCGGAGCGGCGGTTTTTGTTTTCGCACAAATCCCGGCTCGCGCATAGACTGCGGATGCAGAAAATCAGATCCGGGAGGCGTTATGAACAGCATTTACGACGGATTTCAGCCCGCGTCCGGCGGCGGATGGTTTGCGGGAGCCAACACGGAGGCCGGATTCCGGGGATCCTATCCGGATATCGCCGGGGAGCGGGATCTCATGCGGCTGTACATTCTCAAGGGCGGCCCTGGATGCGGCAAAAGCACCCTCATGCGGCGCGTCGGTGAGGCGGCGGAGCGGGCAGGGCATCGCGCGGAGTACTGGCTTTGCGGCTCCGATCCCGATTCTCTCGACGCGGTGATCCTCGATGGGCGGGCGGCTCTTGTCGACGGGACCGCGCCGCACGCGCTCGACATGGCCTGCCCCGGCGCGTCGTCGGAGCTGGTCGATCTGTCCCAGTTCTGGGACAATGGGATCCTCTCGTCGGCGCGGGAGGAGATCGAGGCGCGCGCGGCCTTCAAATCGGCGGAATTCGCGTCCGCGTACCGATGGCTTGCCGCCGCCGGACGGATCCTCGAGGACGAAGCGGTCCTCGCGCGGCGGATGTTCCTCGCGGAGAAGGCGGAGGGATTCGCCGGACGGTTCGTGAAGCGGCTCGGACGTCCCGAAGGGCACGGGATCGCGCAGCGGCGGTACACCCACGGCGTGACGATGCGCGGGCGGCGGCGGACGGCGGGGATCGAGGGGGAGGCTGAGGTCACGTATTCCATTGAGGACGCCTGGGGATGCGCGCGGCTGCTTCTGCCGGTGATCGCGGAGCGGATGACGCGGGCCGGATGGGACACCGTCCTCGGGATGCTCCCGCTCTCGGGGATCATCGGCGGGATCCGCGCGGGTCACTTCGCCGTGATCTGCGGCGGGGCAGGGGAGCACGTGATCCGGATGAGCCGCTTCGTGCGCTCCGATCCGGAGGTCCGCGGAGAGCTGCGGCTGGCGGCGAAGCTCCGGGAATCCTGCGTTTCGGAAGCGGAGGCCCATCTCAGCCGGGCGTCGAGGGAACACTTTGTCCTCGAGGAGATCTACCGCGGCGCGATGGACTTCCGGGCGAAGGAGCGGTATGAGAAAAAGCTGACCGCGTGGATTCTCGACACCCTGGGCCGCGCGTAACCCCTTGACGAATCCCGGCGGATCGGGTATAATGTACCTGAACATCACCCACCGCCGGGAGGTTTTTATGAAGATCTACGACATCGCGCAGGAGCTCTTCTCGTCCCACGTCTATCCGGGCGACAAGAAGCCGGCGTTCCGGCGTGTCTCCGACATGAACGAGGGCGCCGTCTGCAACATCACTGAGCTTGAGATGAACGCCCACAACGGCACCCACGTTGACGCGCCGCGCCATTTCGTGAAGGACGGTATCTCCATCGAAGTGCTCGATCTCACAACGCTCATCGGTCCCGCGACGGTCGCGGAATTCGACGGCCCGATCACGCGGGCGGACATTCTCGCCCACCGCGGATGCGTCCGGCTGATCGCGAAGGGCAAGTGCCGTCTGACCGTCGAGAGCGCCGAAGCCCTCACGGAATGCGGCGTGAAGCTCTTCGGGCTCGAATCGCAGAGCATCGCCGGGGACGATCCGCCGCTTCCGGTGCACGTCGAGGTCCTCTCGCACGGGATCATCGCACTCGAAGGGCTCGATCTCACGGGCGTCCCGGCGGGGGAATACTTTCTCTTCGCCGCGCCCCTCAAGCTCGCCGGATCGGACGGTTCTCCCTGCCGCGCCATCCTCGTGGACGGACTCCGGGAGGCGTGAATGGGAACGCTGGACGAGAAGCTTGTGACCCTGCTTGCCGAGGAGATCCGCCCTCTCATCCGGAGCGAGATCCGCGTCGCGCAGGGTGAGGCGGTGGGCACCCTCCCCGTGGGCGTCTCCCAAATCGGCGGCATGCCCGATCTGCCCGCGGATTTCGTCTGGCCGCTGTATGAGGAGGACGGACAGCCCCTGCCGCTTGCCTTTTTCGCACAAATCGACTGCCGGGAGGCATCGGCGTATGACCGGGAGGGGCTTCTCCCGAAGGACGGGATGCTCAGCTTTTTCTATGAGCTGAACGCCATGCGCTGGGGCTTCGATCCCGCGGACCGGGGCTGTGCGCGGGCGTACTGGTTCCCGGATGTCTCCGCGCTGCAAAGGACACCGCCGCCGCCGGAGTTCCGATGGCCCGGCTGGCTGAGAGGTCCTCTGCCGTGCGTTCCGCTGACGTTTTCGGCCTGTGAGAGTTTCCCCTGCTACGACGATTTCTGCGAGACCGAGGCCTTGAACCGCATTATCTCCGCGTACCCGTCCGGGCATTTCTGGGAGTACTACGACGAGGCGGCGAGGTCGCTCGGCTGGGAGGAGGAGAGCGCGGACGCCGGACGCTCAAAGCTCCTCGGATGGCCCGATATCTGGAACGAGCCCATGTTCTTCGAGTGCGAAGCCGTGACAAACGGGATCTACATGGGCGACGAGGGCTGGATGGACAAGCTCACCTATGAGGAGAAAAAGGAGATGATGCGGCGCGCGCGGGAAGACTGGACGCTCCTCTTTCAGCTCGGGACGGTCCGGGACGGGGAGCACGCGATCTACTGGGGCGACGGCGGGCACCTCTATTTCTGGATCCGGCGGGAGGACCTCGCGGACCGCGATTTTTCAAAAATCTGGATGATCTTTCAATGCGCATGACCCGAACGCAGGATCACATACAAAAACGGAAAGGAAATGAATCATGGAACTGAAGGAATTTCTGAGCAAGGCGGCGCACGTGAAGCCGTCGGCGAGGCAGCTCGCGTGGTACGACACCGAATTCTACGCGTTCGTCCACTTCACCGTCAACACCTACACCGACCTCGAATGGGGCCTTGGGAACGAGGACGAGAAGATCTTCAATCCCTATGACCTCAACTGCGACGAATGGGTCGAGGCGATCAAGTCCGCCGGGATGAAGGGCCTCGTGCTCACGGCAAAGCACCACGACGGCTTCTGCCTCTGGCCGTCGAAGTACACCGAGCACTCCGTGAAGAATTCCCCGTGGAAGAACGGGCAGGGCGACGTCGTGCGCGAATGCGCGGATGCCTGCCGCCGCGGCGGGATCAAGTTCGGCGTCTATCTCTCCCCGTGGGACCGCAACTCGAAGTATTACGGAACGCCGGAATACAACGACTACTACTGCAACCAGCTCACAGAGCTCCTCACGAATTACGGCGAGCTCTTCATGGTCTGGTTCGACGGCGCGTGCGGCGAGGGACCGAACGGGAAGAAGCAGGTCTACGATTTTGACCGCTACATCTCCCTCATCCGCAAGTATCAGCCGAACGCCTGCATTTTCAACGACCACGGTCCGGACGTTCGCTGGTGCGGCAACGAGGCCGGACAGGCCCGCCGCGAGGAATGGGCGGTCGTTCCGTCCGAGCTGTGCTTCCGCTCAGAAAAGCAGACGGACGGCGCGATGCTCGACGGCGATCTCTCCTTCATGTACAACTCCGACGCGGAGATCGGCGAGCTCGGACGCATCCTCTATTCGAAGGGCCTCGTCTTCACCGGCGCGGAGATCGATATGTCGATCCGTCCGGGCTGGTTCTACCACGCGAACGAAGAGCCGCACTCCCTCGACCGCCTCTTCCGCACCTATGTCAACTCCTGCGGCGCGAACACCAGCTTCAATCTCAACGTCCCGCCGATGCCCTCGGGCCGCTTCGACCCGCGCGACATCGCGAGACTGCGCGAGCTCGGCGACGCCCTGAAAAACGCGTTCGGCGAGGAAAAGCGCGTCCCGGTCCAGATTACCCGGATCGAGACGGGCAGTGACACGCAGGCGAAATTCGAGATTAAGCTTCCCGAGAAGACGAACGTGCGCTTCGTCAACCTGATGGAGAACATCGCCGAGGGTCAGCGGATCGAGAGCTTCCGCATCCTCGCGGGCAGCCGCTGCGTCTACGAGGGCCACACGGTCGGTCACCGCAAGCTCTGCTGGATGAATGTCGAGACCGATACCCTCACGCTCTTCGTCACCGGCGCGCACGATACGGTCGATATGCGGGAGATCGGGGTGTACCGCGCATGAAGCGTCCCCGGATGCTCCTCTTCGACTACGGGCACACGCTTCTCTATGAGCCGGACTGGAACGCGGAGCGCGGCGACCGGGAACTGCTCCGATACGCCGTGCGGAATCCGAAGAACTGCGGCGCGGAGGAGATCCGGCGGGAGGTGGCGGAGGTGTTCGGCGAGATCGAGCGGGTGCGGGACGAGATGGGATATGAGATCCCGTGCGTCATCGGCGACCGCCTGGTCTACGAGCACCTCGGGATCGAATTCTCCCTGTCGCCGCATGAGCAGGAGACCGTCTTCTGGACCGCCGCCTGTCCCGGAGCCGTGATGCCCGGCGCGGACAAGCTGCTCGACTTCCTGAACGAACAGGGGATCCGGAGTGCGGTGCTCAGCAACAACGGCTGGTCCGGCGAGGCGATCCGGGAACGGTTTGATCGCCTCCTTCCGAATCACCGCTTCGAGTTCGTGATGTCCTCCGCCGATTACATGATCCGCAAGCCGGACAGGCGCCTCTTCGAGATCGCGCTTCTCAAGGCCGGGCTCGACGCCTCCGAGGTCTGGTATGTCGGGGACAGCCTCCGTGCGGACGTGTACGGCGCGCATTCCGCAGGGATCCTTCCCGTCTGGTACGAGGAGGAGACGATGGAGAGCCGGTACGCTGTGCCGGATGAACCGCCCCCGGATTTCGAGTACCTCCACGTCACGAGTCTGTCCGAACTCAGCAGAATCCTCGCAGACCTCTCATAAGCAGAAGAAAACCGTCTTCCGAGCATTTCGGGAGACGGTTTTTGATTATTGAGTTGTCACGTGCTCCTCGACGCCTTTTCCGCGTCGATCGCGAGGACGAAGCAGAGGACGTGCAGGGCGTCGTCGGGGTTCAGGATCTCGATGCAGTACTGGTCCGTCAGATGAAAGAGCTCCTTGGAGACCGCGGCGATCATGGCCCCTGTCGCGTCGGTGATCGCATACTCGGATTCCATGAAATTCCCCTCGACCGCCCAGCCGCGGTAGTCGATGGCATAGTGCGTCGAAAACAGGGAACCGTCCCGGCGGATCGTCCCCGCGAAGTCCGGCCCGATGTAGATCTCGAACTGCGAACGCCATGTCCAGAATTTCTGCTTGACCGTGGCGAGGTAGTTGCCGTTCGCGCCGCGGATGTGCATCAGATGCCCCCACGACGCCTGGCTTTCAACCGTATAGACTGTGTTTCCCGCCTCGTCGTAGATGTCGTAGGAGGCGAGGAAGGCCGTGAACCGCTGCTTGAAATACAGTTTCATGACTGGATATCCTCAATCACATTGTTTGCCCAGAAGCCGGAGCGCAGGAGCGGGACGCCGATGAAGAGCTTCACCACGTCGATGAACTGCACGGCGAAGTAGATCCATACAATGTCGAGCCCCGTGAAGCGGCAGAGGGCAAAGGAAATCATCGCGGGGAAGACCCATGTGTACACCGAATCGAAAAGGAAGGTGATGACCGTCTTGCCGCCCGACCGGATCGTGAAGTACACGACGTGGATGAACGCATGCACCGGAGCCGCCGCGCCCGAGATCATGAGGAACTTCGTCGCGAGCGCGCGGACCTCCGGCTCCACCTTGTAGAGCAGGGGGATAAACGGCGCCGCCGCGATGAGGAGGATCCCCACGGCGACGTGCGAGGCGAGCGTGAAGAAGATCAGCTTGCGGTCCACGTCGATCGCGCCCTCCCGGTCCCCCGCGCCGAGCCGCTGCCCGACGAGGATCGACACCGCCGAGCCCATCGCGAACATGATGACGCAGAAGAGATTCCACACGGTCGACGCGATGTTCGAGGCCGCGATGACCGTGATCCCGCGCAGGGAATAGTTCCGGCTGATAAAGGTCATCCCGAGGGACCAGAGGATCTCGTTCACGAGCAGCGGCGCGCCGGTGACGACAATCCGCCGCACGAGATTGCCGGGCACCGCGAGGCTTTTGTACACCCCTTCGATGAACCGGAACTGCTCATGCCGCCGGTGGCACGAGATCACGACGTAACAGAGCTCCACGAAGCGGGAGAGAACGGTGGCGATTGCCGCGCCCGCTACGCCAAGCATCGGGAAGCCGAATTTGCCGTAGATCAGGAGATAGTTGAAGACGAGATTGATGACGATGGCGATGAGCCCCGCCGTCATGGGGGAGACCGTCTCGCCCGTCTCGCGCATGGTTCCCGCGTAGACTTGCACAAGGCCGAACGGGATCATGCCGATCACGGCGACGTCAAGGTAAGCCCGCGCGGCAGAGACCGTTTCGGCGATCTCCTCGGGCGTGTTTGTCTCGCCGCGGAGGAAGAGCATCATGAGCTCGTCGCCGAAGAGAAGCAGGACCGCCGTTGCGAGGATCCCCGCCGTGAGCGTGAAGATCAGCTTGAAGCGGAAGGTGTTCCGCATTCCCTTCCAGTCGCCGACGCCGTAGAACTGCGTGGAGAAGATCGACGCGCCGGAGAGCCCGCCGAAGATCGCCAGATTGTAGACGAAGATCAGCTGGTTGACGATCGACACCGCGCTCATGGAGAGGGTGCCGAGGCCGCCGACCATCACGTTGTCGAGAAGGGAGACGAAATTGGTGATGCCCTGCTGGATGATGAGGGGAAGGACCAGCACGAAGAGCATCCGGTAAAACGCGCGGTCCCCGATGTATTTCTTTTTGAAGCTCATTTCGAGATCTCTTCGACGCATTCCTCGCAGTCGCCGCCGCAGGCTTCGCCGTCGTTCGGATCGATGCCCATGTCCGCCTCCGCCGCCTTCATCATGATCGCGCATTCGATGCGCTTGCGGAAGAGCTTGCAGCCGTATTCATAGACGCCGCGGATCGAGCCCGTCGCGTGACAGGCGTTCGCCGCGCATCCGCCGGAGCAGTAGAGCTTCGCCCAGCAGTCGGCGCACTCCGGACGGGCGTACACGTTGCAGAGCTTGAATTCGTCGCGCAGGTCGGTGTTTGTGATCCCGTCGAAGACATTGCCCATTTTGTACTTCTCGTCGCCGACGAACTGATGGCAGGGATAGAGATCCCCCGTCGGCGTGACGGCGAAGTATTCCGTCCCGGAGCCGCAGCCCGCGATGCGCTTGTAGATGCACGGACCGTGGTTCAGATCGATCATGTAGTGGTAGAAGGTGAACGGGTGTCCTTCTTCCTCGCGGCGGAGCATTTCCTTCGCAAGGATCTCATACTGCTCGAGGATGACGGGCAGGTCCTCCTCCGTCAGCGCGTACGGCGTGCCGGGCGGGCTCACGACGGGCTCCATCGACAGCTCGGTGAACCCGAGGTCCGCCATGTGGAAGACGTCCTTCGTGAAGTCGGGATTCTTGTGCGTAAAGGTCCCGCGCATGTAGTAGCCCTGATTCCCGCGCGCCTCGACAAGACGCTTGAATTTCGGGACGATCCGGTCGTACGATCCGCGGCCCTGCCAGTCGCTGCGGCTGGCGTCGTGGATCTCGCGCCGTCCGTCGAGGGAGAGCACGACGTTGTGACATTCGCGGTTGCAGAATTCGATCACGTCGTCGTTGATCCCCATGCCGTTGGTGGTCAGGGTGAAGCGGAAATTCTTCCCGGCTTCCTTTTCGATGGAGCGGGCGTAGGCTACGAGCTGCTTCACGACGCCGAAGTTCATGAGCGGTTCGCCGCCGAAGAAGTCGACCTCGAGGTTGACGTGGCGTCCGGAATTCGCGACGAGGAAATCGAGCGCTGCCTTGCCGACCTCGAAGGACATCAGCGCCTCCTCGCCGTGGAACTTGCCCTGCGCGGCGAAGCAGTATTCGCAGTTGAGGTTGCAGGTGTGCGCGACGTGCAGACAGAGGGCCTTGATCGTCGTGCTGCGGGCCTTGAAATCGAAGACGCGGTCACGGTAGGTGTCCTCGGAGAAGAGCTTTCCGTCTGCGCGCAGTGCCTCGATGTCCCCAAGACATTCGGAGACGTCGTCCGGGGTGATCTCCGGGTACTTTTCGGTGAGGGCGGCGGTGATCTCGGCGGGGGATTTCCCGGCGTCGGTCAGCGCGATGGCGTCGTAAGCCACCTCGTCGACCACGTGGACGCTGCCGCTGTAAACGTCGAGGACGATGTTATATCCGTTGAGTTGATACTGATGGATCATGATGGTCTCCCTATGTGGTTCGGGCAAATAAAATCCGCCTGCCGGATCGGGGCGGGCGGTATTTTATACTGTGCGCAACTTATTTGTTGTTCTTGTTCTCGCACTTCTGGTTGGCAACACCGCAGGAAGTCTTGCAGGCAGACTGGCAGGAGGTCTGGCATTCGCCGCAGCCGCCGTTCTTTACGCTCTTCGCGAGATCGCGGGTCGTGAGGGTACGGATTCTTTTCATGGTACAGCTCCTTTTCATGAGACATATTGTAACAGGAATATTATACCGCATACCGCCGGATTTGTCAATGGATTTGGGAAAGTTTTTGCCGATCCCGGCATCCTCATTCGTGTTCCAGCACGCCGCCGCGGAGATAGAGCCGCACGTCCGCGCGTTCCGGAAGGAGATCGTCGTGCGTCACCGCGATTACGAGCCGACCGCGTTCGTGTGCGAGAGACTCGAGAATATCCGCGATCACGCGCGAGGTCCCCTTGTCGAGGTTTGCCGTCGGCTCGTCCGCGAGAATGACGGGATTGTCGAGCGCCATGGCCCGCGCGAAGGCGACGCGCTTCTGTTCGCCGCCCGAGCATTCCGACGGATAGTGGGTCGCGAGCTCCTCATCGAGCTTCACGTCCGCGAGATAGGCGAGGGCCTTCTGACGCGCGGTTTGCGGATCCGTTCCCTTGAGCAGCATCGGATAGGTCACATTCTCGAGCACCGTCCGGCCCTCGAAGAGGTGATTGGCCTGGGCGATCGTCGCCGCGATGTTCCGCCGGTAATCGGTCAGATCGCGGATCGGCTCGCCGTCCATGAGGAGCTCTCCCTTCGTCGGCAGCGCAAGACCGGACAGGAGGGTGAGCAGGGTGCTCTTGCCCGCGCCGGATTCGCCCTCGACCGTCGTCAGCCTGCCCGATTCGAAGGATTCCGAAACGTTCTGGAAAATCATCCGCTTCCCGCGGGGATATTTGAAGGATACGCTTTTCAGTTCAAGTTTACTCATGTTCTTTCTCCCTTAACAGATCCAGCGGATGGATATGGCAGAGGGTGCCCGTGAGGAGCGCGGTGAGGACGGCGGTGCCCGCAAGGTGCCACAGCATCATCGTCCACGGCGCATGCGGTCCGAGCGGCGTCAGCAGAAGGACGGCGGCGGAGAGAAGATACCCCGGCAGGCAGAGCGCGAGGGCCGGGATCCACGTCGAGAGGAAGACGACGCGCCGATACTCGCCGAGGAAGCGACGAACGCCGACCTCGTTCCGGAGGCCGATCATCGCGATGATCTCGATCAGATATGCCACGGCAGGGAGGACAGCTCGGAACAGCCGCCCGAAGAATTCCGCCGACTCGATCGTCTTTTCGAGCGGCCCGAGCATCCCGTCGATCTCCGAGGCGTTGTAGTTCACCGTGATGTCCCGGTTCCGGTCGTACGGGTTCGGCGTGTTGAGCAGGGACTGGAGCTTCCGCTCGATCTCGCCCATCCGCCGGTTGTATTCCTTTTTCAGGTTGAAGTGCATGTCCTTCATGAAGAAGGACGGATTGTCGTTGAAGCCGGACCATTTGACGAGCGCGTCGAAGTTCTCCTCGTCGAGATAGGCCTCGGATGCATCCGTGACGGCTGCGACGGGGAGGTCATACGACCGCTTCTCCCGCCCGAAGCTCATGCCCGCGTAGACCGTGAGCGCGTCCCCGGGACCGACGCCGTATTCCGCAGCCTGTTCTTTCGTGAGCCAGAGGCCCTCCGTGAGCGCTCCCTCGACGGCATGGATCCCTTCCGCCTCCGGATCGGGAGTCCAGGCGACGCTCAGCCAGTGCCCGAACTGGTGGTCCGGATCGGTCTGGACGCTGGTGTAGATCTTGCTGCACGAAAAGTCCTCGAAGAACTCCCAGTGCTCGATGCGGCGGATCGCGTGGAGGGGGATCGTGAATCCGGACGAGAGGCTCCGGCGTCCCGCATTGAGGAGGAAATGCACGTCCATCTCCTCGTAGACCCGGTCGATCTCGGCCCGGCTGTCCGCCGCGGTCTTGTCCATCCACGCCGCGGAGACGAAGAGCAGCAGGAGCGAGAGGGCGAGGGCGATCCATCCCTTCCGGCGGCGCAGGATCGGGAGCAGATTTTGTCTTGTCATATCAGCCTCCGAACTTTCTGCGGTCGATGAAAAGGACCGCCGCCGCTGCGACGAGCGCGAAGAGGACGAGCTCCGCCGCAGCAAAGAGCGCCATGTTCCCGTACGAGTCGGCGGAGAGGTTTTCCGGCGCGAGGAAGGGCACGAGCTTCGTCTTTCCGATCACGAACACGGCGAGCGCGGAGAGGGCGAGGGATACGGCGGAGACGATGCCGTACGCGCGGAAGTACAGCCCCGCGGCCTCCCGCTTCCACGCGCCGAGCCGACGCTCCGTCGAGTAGTCGCTCAGCCAGAAGAGCACGAGCGAGCCCGACGCGATCGCCAGCCCGACTGTCAGCGCGAGTCCCGCCGTGAGGAGGGTCGGGATCGCCCCCGAGCGGAGTTCCTCGAACTGCCCCTCGACGTCCGCGTAATCGGGACGCGCCATGACGACGGTGTAGCCCGCCTCGGTGAGAAGCGGCTCCGTGCCGAACAGATACGATTCGTAATTGTCCTTGTGGACGGTGAAGGAAAAGTGATACATATCCACCGGCTCGTATGGGCGGTCGGCGGGGCGGGGGATCAGGATGGATCGCATGAAGAAATTCACCGTTTCGCTGTCCAGCCCGCCGCTCGAATCGTTCGCGTAGGTGCCGACGACCGTGTATTCCTCCATCGGACCGAAGTCTGTCGGATCGTATTCCGTGCCGACGTCCGGGATCCCGCTCAGGCTGCCGCCGGACAGATCATGCCCGGAGACGGCGAGGAGGACCGTGTCGCCCGCCTTTTTCTGCATGGCGGTGAGCATCGCGGAGGGGAACATGCAGACCTTTTGTCCGGCGTCCTCTTCGGTGAGTGCGCGTCCGGAGACGATCCGCATGAGGTTGTTCCGCCACGGCAGGAGCATGTCGAGCGTCGGGATCTCGACGACCGAGGTCATGTCGACAAGATCGTTGAGCTGCTCTGCGGTTTTCTCAAGGCCGTACGCCCGGATCATCTTCGCGGCGAATTCCTCGTCGGAGAGCGCCGCGTCCTCCGGTTCCTCGCGGACCATCACGAAGTCCCCGGGATAGTACATCGCCATATCCGCGGGCGGGTTGTACACATAGATGTTCCGGCAGTTTTCCTTCGTCGCATGCGGCGTGCTCGTGTACAGGAAGAAGCGTTCGTCGCGATGGATCTCGAGATCCGGATCATAGTGAGAGAAGGACAGGGAAGGGAGGGGATGCAGCTCGGACCAACCGAGATAGAAGGTATCGGGATCTCCCGCGGCAATGTACGTCGCACGGAACTGGATGCGCTGCATGGGATTGTCCGCGGCGCCGGAGAGCATGAGATCCGAGCTCGCGCGTCCGACGAAGATGCATTTCTGCGCAGCGTCGCCCGTGACGTACTTCTTCTTGCCGCCGAACCGCGCCGTCCGCTTCTCGCAGGAGCTGACCGAATCGACGTAGGGGGATTCCTCGAGGATTCTGACCGCTTCCTCTCCGATGGGAAGGGCGCTGCTATAATAGGTCCGCATCCCGTCGTACCCCTCGGCTTCGATCGTCTTCGTCAGCGTTCCGGTATAGACGCGGCTCTGCATGGCGGCCTCCATCGCGGCGCGGCTTTCCGTGAACTGAACGCCCTCGATGACCGTGAAGAGGATCACCACAAGATTGACGAGGCAGCAGAGGACGAGCTTGTACGGCCGCCGCAGAAGCAGCTTCGGGGAATGGATGCCGGATTTCATGAACGCCTCCCGCGGGGATTGGTCTAATAAGATAGATACCTCATTATAGCATGTGTCCTTTGTTTTGTCAAGCGTTTAACACAAAAATCCCGTCCATTCACGACAGAAAACGGAGGGGTGGGAAATGCGCGGAGAGGGCGAACTTTTTTGAAAAAAGCCCTTGACAAAGCGGGGGAGGTGTGTTATAATATCACCCGTCGGCGGAAGCATAGCTCAGCTGGGAGAGCATCTGCCTTACAAGCAGAGGGTCACAGGTTCGAGCCCTGTTGTTTCCACTGCGTG
>CACZSA010000199.1 GCA_902783705.1 uncultured Ruminococcus sp. | reverse complement strand
GTTGAGGCGGCACGCCTCATCCCCGCTGTGGTTTTCTTCTCCTCCTCTTGATTTTCCCCTCTTTGCGTGCTATAATATACTGACTGTATAATGGAATTTTTGTCGTCGGATGACCGGCGGCTGAAAGGCGGCGATCGTCGTGAATCATATCCGGAAAAACCAGCCCGAAAGCGATCTCCTCGCCCTCATCGAAGAGGCGATGCCGACGCTCTCCAAGGGGCAGAAGCGCATCGCGCGGTACATCACCGAAAACTACGCGCAGGCGGCGTATATGACCGCGGCAGCCCTCGGTGCGGAGGTCGGCGTCTCGGAATCGACCGTCGTCCGCTTCTCCGGCGAGCTCGGCTATTCCGGCTATCCGGAGCTGCAGGCCCAGATGCGCGAGACCGTCCGCGTCTCCCTCACCTCGGTGGAGCGCATCCACGCGGCAAACCACCGCATGGAGGAGGGCGAGGTCCTCGATCAGATCCTCTCCCACGACGCCGAGCGGATCAAGGCCACCCTCGAGGAGATCGACCGCGACGCGTTCCGGCGGGCCGTGGACATGATCCTCGGCGCGAAGAACATCTATATCCTCGGCATGCGGTCCTCCGCCGTGCTCGCCGAGTTCATGAACTACTATTTCGAGCTCCTGTTCGACAACGTCCGGCTCATCCATCCGGCGGGCGGGAGCGAAATCTTCGAGCATCTGATGAAGATGCACGGGGACGACGTGTTCATCGCGATCTCGTTCCCGCGGTACACGACGGGCATTGTCAACGCCACCGAATACGCGTCGAAGCTGGGCGCGGGCGTCATCGCCGTCACGGACTCCCCCTCCTCGCCGATCGCGGCGCACGCGGATGTGACGCTCGTGGCGAAGAGCGACATGGCGTCCTTCGTCGATTCCCTCGTCGCGCCGCTCTCCCTCATCAACGCGCTCATCGCCTATATCGGCAAAAAGAAACACGAGGAGGTGACCGATACCCTCGAACGGCTCGAAACCGTCTGGAAGGAGTATCAGGTCTACACCAAATAATGCCATCCATCCTGATCGTCGGCGCGGGTCCCGCCGGAATGCTCGCCGCCGTCACCGCCGCAGAATCCGGCGCGGACGTGACCGTCCTCGAGCGGAATCCCTTCGCCGGAAAAAAGCTGCGGATCACCGGCAAGGGCCGCTGCAACGTCACGAACAACTGCTCGCCGCGCGAGGTGATCGAGGCGACGACGAACAACCCGAAATTCCTCTTCGGCGCGGTGAACCGCTTCGGTCCGTCGGACGTCATGGCGTTCTTCGAAGGCGCGGGCGTGCCGCTCAAGACCGAACGGGGACGGCGCGTCTTCCCGGTCTCCGACAAGGCCGTCGATATCCGGGACGCCATGGTGAACCGGATGCGCGAGGCGGGCGTCCGCGTGCGCTGCAATACCCGCGTGACGGCCCTCGAGGAATCGACGGACGGCACGGGGAACCGCTGGACCGTCCGCGCCGTCACGGGCGGGGAGCACCGGACATACGCCGCCGATTCCGTCATCCTCGCGACGGGCGGGATCTCCTACCCCGCGACCGGTTCGACCGGGGACGGACACCGGATCCTCACAAAGCTCGGCGTGCACGTGACGGAGCTGAAGCCCTCGCTCGTGCCGATCGTGACGAAGGAGGACTTCTCGCCGCTCTCCGGGCTGACCCTCAAAAACGTCCGGCTCACGGTGACCTGCGCGGCGGATACGGTCTATTCGGAAATGGGCGAGATGCTCTTCACGCATTTCGGCGTCACGGGACCGCTCGTGCTCTCGGCGTCCGCGAACATGCAGCGTCACGCGCCGGAGGACTACCGGATCGCGGTGGACCTCAAGCCCGCGCTGTCCCCCGAGGAGCTGGACCGGCGGCTGGCGTCCGATTTCGCGAAATACGCGGCGAGGGACCTTGTGAACGCGTCCGGGGATCTCATGCCGAAGTCGCTCATTCCGTTTGTGCTCGACCAGGCGGGCGTCGATCCGCGCAAAAAGGCCGGATCGCTCACGAAGGAGGAGCGCGCGGCGATCGGCGGGGCCCTCACGGGATTCCGCATCACGCCCGCGGACTTCCGCCCGATCGACGAGGCGATCATCACGAGCGGCGGCGCGGACGTGCGGGAGATCGACCCGCGCACCATGGAGGTGAAGTCCCACCCCGGCCTCTACGTCGTCGGCGAGCTCCTCGACGTCAGCGCCTACACCGGCGGCTTCAATCTGCAGATTGCCTTCTCCACCGCCCATGCGGCGGGGCTCGCTTGCGCGGAGGAATGAAGAAAAGCGGCGGTAATCCGTTCCCCTTCCTCTATTTGCGCGCTGGCGCTTGCGGATAATGGATCTTGCAGATCCGACGTTTTTTTCGCCTGCGCGGCTGGCGGACAATGAGGACTCGGTTTCAACGAGTTGAAACCGGCGGGCCGGGCCCTCTTGTCAATCAC
>CACZSA010000198.1 GCA_902783705.1 uncultured Ruminococcus sp. | reverse complement strand
CGGATCATCGAAAAAAGCCCGGGAGAATGACGCCGGGCAGAGCGAGGCAGGGATCCGCTGCGGCGGGTCTCTGTTTTTTTGCCGTCGTCTGACCGGGTCTTTACAGAATGCGGCGGATATGGTATAATGAGGCAGTATGAACCAACGGAGGTACCGACGCTTGAACTGGTTTGAAATCTCCCTCCTCCACCGGCTGCACGACGCGCTGGCCTGTCCCTTTCTCGACGCCGTCATGCCGCCGGTGACGTTTCTCGGGGAAGGCGGGGCCTTCTGGATCGCGCTCGCCCTGGTCCTGCTTTTGATCCCGAAGACGAGGAAGACGGGCATGCACGTGGGGATCGCGCTTCTTGTCGGTCTGATCCTGTGCAACCTGATCCTGAAGCCGCTGGTCGGAAGGATCCGCCCGTATGACCTTGACCCGACCCTCTCGCTGATCGTTGCGCCGCCGCGCGATCTTTCCTTCCCGTCCGGACACGCCATGGCGGCGTTCGAATCCGCCGTGTCGATCTTTCTGCACGACAGGCGCTGGGGAACGGCCGCTCTGGTCCTTGCCGCGACGATCGCGTTTTCCCGCCTCTATCTGACGGTCCACTATCCGACGGACGTCCTCACCGGGATCGTCCTCGGCACCGCCGCCGCTTTCTTCGCCGCATGGGTGACGGAGAGGGTGTGGGACAGGATCCGGGAAAAACGGGGGAAGGACGCCTGACGCGTCACATCCGGAAAGAAGGATATGCATGGCCATTCAGATTTTACATCCTCACGACCTCCCCCTCCTCCGTTCCCTCACGGAGCCTGCCCACCTCGCGAAATTCGACGAGTTCGCCGACGAGCCGGAGAAGCTCTTTGCCCTTGAATCGGACGGCGCCCCGATTGGGTGGATGCATCTGCACATACCCGACGAGTCGAAATACTCCGCGTTCGTCTACATATATATCGCGCCGGAATACAGGAGACGCGGATTCGGACGTGCGGCCTACCGGGAAGCGGAGCGGCAGATCCGGCGGAGCGGCTGCGACTGGTGGTCCTCCTACCCGCCGTCGGAGATCGCGGACGCCTTCTGCATGAACGTCGGCTTCACCTATACGAATACCAACCATTTTATGCGCTGGTACGGCACGCCGGAGCAGCTTGAATATCCGGCGGACGGGATCCGGCCCATCGAGGCGCGCGATATCCCCGACGGCCCGGCGATCTGGCGGCGCGAATATGCCCGGATGCACCGTGCGCTCGGGATCCCTTACGACGAAATCGAGCAGACGCCTGAGCAGATCGAAGCGGACCGCCGGGAGATCATCGAGCATCCGGAGCGGTGGGCAAACGTCTATCTTCTCGACGTGGGCGGGATCCCCGCCGCCTACGGCGCGCTCTTCTCGGACGGAGACGGCGTCGGGGGCGTCGCGGTCGATCTTGCGCACCGGGGGCATGGCCTCGGCACGCAGATGACGGCGTATCTTACCCGGGAATCCCTCCGTCGCGGACACGCGCACCCCTGCCTTTACTGTGAGGCGGGGAACGACGACGCCCTCCATATCTACGAAAAGCTCGGCTACCGGATCGAATCGAGCGAGACTGTCGCCGTCCGGACCCGCTCGTCCCTCCGTGCGGAGTGAAAACAGCAGGACAAAACGAAAGGACCGCCGTCCAGAGAACACGGCAGTCCTTTTTTGCATGGGCTTATTCGTCTTCGTCTTCTTCGTCGTCGGCCTCGTCGTCTTTCGGCGGCTCCTGACCGATCGGCGGGAACGCACCGCGGTGCTGACGGCGGGCTTCGTCCTTCGCGCGCTCTTCCTCACGCTGCTTTTCCAGCTCCGCAAGGTGACGGGCAAAGGCTTCGTTTTCTTCCTGACTTCTGCGGCGCTTCTCCGCCACCATTTCCTCGAGCTGTTCGATGGTCACGTCGGGCTCGGTCATGGCGCGGACAAACTGTTCTTCCTCCATGATCTCGTTCTTCATGAGGTACTGCGCCACAAAGTGCAGGCGGTCGATGTTGTCCTCGAGGATGCGGATCGCCTCGTCGTACGCCTTCGTGACGATCTTCTTGACCTCCTCGTCGATGATGGACGCGGTCTCTTCGGAGTAGTTCTTCGTCTGGTTGAAGTCGCGCCCGAGGAAGACCTCGTCGCTCGACGATTCGCTGCCGTAGAGGATCGGACCGAGCTTTTCGCTCATGCCGTATTTCGTGACCATCTGACGGGCGATGGAGGACGCGCGCTGGATATCGTTCGACGCGCCGGTGGAGATATCGCCGAGGATGACCGCCTCCGCGCACCGTCCGCCGAGGAGCGTGACGATCTCATTCTCCATCATGGAGCGGGACATATACGACTGATCCTCTTTCGGGAAGGAGAGCGTGTAGCCGCCCGCGCGTCCCGAGGGGATGATCGAGATCTGATGCACCGGGGATTCCGGCTGGCGGATCCATGTGGTGACGGCGTGCCCGGCTTCGTGGTAGGCCGTGAGCTTGCGCTCCGCGTCGGTGATGACCCGGGAACGCTTCGCAGGCCCGACGATGACCTTGATCATCGCCTCCTCGAGGTCCGCCATGCCGATGAGGTTCTTGCCCTTGCGGCAGGCGAGCAGCGCGGCCTCGTTGAGGAGGTTCGCGAGCTCCGCGCCCGTGAAGCCGACCGTCGTCTTCGCGATGACCGAGAGATCGACGTCCGCTTCGAGCGGCTTGTTGCGGGAGTGGACCTTGAGGATCTCCTCGCGGCCCTTGACGTCCGGCGGATTCATGGTGATCTGACGGTCGAAGCGTCCCGGACGGAGCAGCGCGGGGTCGAGGATGTCGGGACGGTTGGTCGCCGCCATGACGATGACGCCGTCGGAGGAGCCGAAGCCGTCCATCTCGACGAGGATCTGGTTCAGGGTCTGCTCGCGTTCGTCGTGACCGCCGCCGAGACCGGCCCCGCGGT
>CACZSA010000197.1 GCA_902783705.1 uncultured Ruminococcus sp. | reverse complement strand
TTCCAAAGGAGGGGGAGGCGCTCCTCCCTCTCCTTTGGGAGCGGTGATTCACAAGAGGCCGGCTCCGGAGGCCTCTTGTGCGCCGCCCGCGCAGGGCATCCCGAATCCCCCGATGGGGATTCTTCCTCTTCTCCTTCATGAAGGAGACGGATATGTGTTATCCGCAAGCGTCAGCGCGCAGAACACGAGAAAACAAACTCCCTCTTGTACACTGCCGCACAGGCAGAATCCGCGATGCATCTCCTCCCCGGGCGGAGCCCATACAAAAACCTCCGCATTCGTTCAGATGCGGAGGTCCTTTTGTTTACGCGCTCAGCCCTTCGGGCGCCACATATTTCTCCCCTGTGTTCGCGCGGAACTGCAGGCTGTACAGCTCGGCATAGAGTCCGCCCTGCTCGATCAGCTCCTCGTGCGTTCCCTGCTCCACGATCTTCCCGCCGGAGATCACCGCGATCTCGTCCGCGTTCTTGATCGTCGAAAGCCGGTGCGCCACCACCAGCGTCGTCCGTCCCCGGCAGAGCTCGTCGAGGGACTGCTGGATCAGGATCTCCGTCGTGTTGTCGAGCGCCGAGGTCGCCTCGTCGAGGATCAGGATCGGCGGATTCTTGAGGAATACCCGCGCGATCGACAGCCGCTGCTTCTGCCCGCCGGACAGCCGCACGCCGCGCTCGCCGATCTCCGTCGCGTAGCCGTGCTCGAGCGACATGATGTAGTCGTGGATGTTCGCCCGCTTCGCCGCCTCGATCACTTCCTCGTCCGTCGCGTCCAGCCGCCCGTAGAGGATGTTCTCCTTGATCGACGCGTTGAAGAGGTAGATGTCCTGCTGCACGATGCCGATGTTCCGCCGGAGCGATTCCATCGTCACGTCGTGGATCTCCCGCCCGTCGATCAGGATCTGACCCTTCACGAAATCGTAGAAATGCGGGATCAGGTGGCAGATCGTCGTCTTGCCCCCGCCGGACGGTCCGACAAGCGCGAAGGTCTTTCCCTTCGGAATGTCGAGATTCACATGGTCGAGCACCTCGCGGCCCTCCTCGGATTCCACCGGGTTGCCCTCCGTGTCGTAGACCTCGTAGTGGAAGGTCACGTCGCGCAGCTCGATGTGCCCGTCGACCTCGCCGATGTCCCTCGCCTGCGGGGCGTCCTTCTCCGGCTCCACGTCCATGATCTCGAGGAACCGCTCGAAGCCCGTTACGCCGTTCTGGTACTGCTCCATGAAGTTGATGAGCGTCATCACCGGGCCGATGAACATGTTCACCGATACGATGAACGCCGAGTAGTCGCCGAACAGGATCTTGCCGTTGTAGAGGAAGAGGCCGCCCGCGATCAGGACGATCACGTTGAAGACGTCCGTGATGAATGCCGTACCGGAGTGGAACTGACCCATCGCCTTGTACGACGCCCGGCGCGCCTCGATGAATTCGGAGTTGCCGCGCTCAAACTTCTCGCTCTCGCGGTCCGCGTTCGTGTACGCCTTCGTCACGCGGATGCCGGAGACGGAGGATTCAAGGGAGGCGTTGATGACAGCGAGGGATTTGCGCGTCTCCTGGAACGCCTTCCGCATCTTCGTGCGCAGGACCGAGGAGATCACGAGCAGAAACGGCACCGCCGCGAAGATGATGAGCGTCAGCCAGACGTTGATCGTCATCAGGTACGAGAACGCCAGAACGATCGAGATCGAGGAGATGATGATGTTCTCCGGGCCGTGGTGCGCGAGCTCGGAGATGTCCATGAGGTCGTTCGTCATGCGGGCCATGATCTTGCCGGTCTCGTGGTTGTCGTAGAAGCTGTACGGCAGCTTTTCGAGGTGGTTGAACATATCGCGCCGCATCTGTGCCTGCATGTGGACGCCGACCATGTGGCCCTGATACTGGATGAAGAAATTCAGCAGCATCCGCACGAAATACAGCCCGAGCAGCACGAGCCCGAAGACGATGATGAGCCTGTATTTCCGGTTCGGGATCAGGTCGTTCAGCATCTGCCGCGTCACGACCGGGTAGACGATCGCGATCACGGAGACGAGCAGGGACGCGAGCATGTCGAGGGCGAACATGATCTTGTGCGGTTTGTAATAGGCGATGAAGCGCTTCAGCATCGGCGCACCTCCGGTTCTTTCCGTTCTTCTTTCCGAAGCCTATTATACCGGAATTTTTATAAAAAGTCAACATGGATTCAATAATTAAAGCGTTTTTCGTCATCCTGTCCCGTGAGGCGTGAAATCTCTTGCATTTCACCGTCGGATATGGTAAACTAAGAACAGAACCGCGCGGATCGTCTGTTTTTCCGCGCATGAAAGGAGTGCTCCCATGGCTCACGATTCGAACCGCGCCGCCCTGCCCCTGAAGCTCAACGTCCGGCGCACCTTCCTCATCGGCTTCGCGTTCTTCGGCATCCTCCTGCTCTGGCAGGTCTACGACTCCTGGTGCCCCACCTTCCTCACCGACATCTTCGCCCGGCGGATGTATGACCTCTCCTCGGCAGAGCTCAAGGCCGGGGACCCGGACAAGATCCTCAACGTCCAGTGGATCGTCGGCATCGTCATGGCCTGCGACAACCTCGCCGCACTCATCCTGCTCCCGATCTTCGGCTCCCTCTCCGACCGCACGAAGACCCCGATCGGCAAGCGCATGCCCTATATCCTCACGGGCACC
>CACZSA010000196.1 GCA_902783705.1 uncultured Ruminococcus sp. | reverse complement strand
GGGGCCTGGAGATTCCTAAGAGGACCCGGCCCGAGGGTCCTCTTAGGTCCCGTCCGGAAGGACAAAAAAACTTTCGACTTGGTCGATTCCAAATCCGCAAGCGTCAGCGCGCAGACGATGCGCAACTGCAACTGCGGGCTTGCCAACGGTGCGCTCACCATCCGTCTCCCAGCCCGCGAATTTCCCTTGACATTCCCGCGGTTTTTTGCTATGATAACGGTATCAACAAAATCTTTTGCTTTGCCGCGCGTGACGAACACCCGCGGCGGAAAGGACACGCTTTGCCGTATATCGATATCTCCACCAACGCCGCCCTCGCGCCCGAGACGACCGAGAGCCTCAAATCCAAAATCGCCGACTCCCTCGCCGCCTCCTTCCCCGGAAAAACCGAAAACTGGCTCATGGTCCGCGTCTCGGCAGGGGAGACCATGTTCTTCGCCGGTTCTTCCGCGCCCTGCATGATGGTCGACGTCTCCATCTACGGCGCACAGTCGAAGGCCAATTACCAGAAAATGACCGCCGCCGTCTGCGCGCTCGCCGAAAAAGAGTGCGGCATCCCCGCCGACCGCGTGTACGTCAAGTACACCGAGTACGATAAATGGGGCTGGAACGGCTCCAATTTCTGAGAGGTGCGCGATGAACGAATTCCGTAAAATCCAGCCGGAGGAGCTCTCCGGCAACCCCTTCCGCCTCATCGGCGACGACTGGATGCTCGTCACCTCCGCCAACCCCGGAGACGGCCTTGAAGGCGGGCGGGACTACAACACCATGACCGCGTCCTGGGGCGGGATGGGCATTCTTTGGGGAGGTCCCGTCGTGTTCGTCTTCATCCGCCCGCAGCGGCATACCTACGGCTTCACCGAGGAGAACGCGCGCATGACGCTGTCCTTCTTCGGCGAGGAATACCGCGCGGCCCTGAATTTCTGCGGCTCGAAGAGCGGCCGGGACTATGACAAGGCGAAGGAATGCGGCCTCACGCCCGTCTCCGATTCGGATGCGCACGGCCGCGCCGTCTGGTTCGACGAGGCAAAGCTCGTCCTCAAGGTCCGCAAGCTTTACGCCGAGCCGCTCAAGGCCGACGCCTTCCTCGACCCCGACGCCCGCGCCGTTTACCCCCGGGACGACTTCCACAAGGTCTACGTCTGCGCGATCGAAGAAGTCCTCGTCAGGGATTGACAGAATGAACAAATTCCGCGCGCGAAATTCTCTCTTTCCGACACCCCAAATTGTGAAATTCACTTGCATTCCCGGAATTTATCGTGTATAATAATGGGGTGGGACTGCGTTTCGGCGCGTTCCTGTCTTTGCAACGATTTACTTTATATAAAGGAGTTCAAAATGGCGGAAATCACTACCAACAGCATTCGCAATATCGTACTGCTCGGTCACGGCGGATCCGGCAAGACCTCCCTCGCGGAAACCGCGCTCTTCCTCTCCAAGGGCACGGATCGTCTGGGCAAGATCGCCGACGGCAACACGGTCTGCGACTATGATCCCGAAGAAAAGAAGCGCGGCTTTTCTATCACGCTTTCCCTCGCGCCCGTGATGTGGAAGGACGCGAAGATCAACTTCATCGACACCCCCGGCTTCCTGGACTTCCAGGGCGAAGTTTACGCGGGCATCCGGGTCGCCGATTCCGCGATCATCACCCTCGACGGCAAGGCCGGCGTCGAAGTCGGCACCGAGCTCGCCTGGGACAAGGCCTCCGAAGCGAACAAGCCGCGCGTGTTCTTCATCAACAAGTGCGACGATCCCGAAGCGAACTTCGACCGCGTATTCTCCCAGCTGCAGGATATGTTCGGCTCCGAAGTCTGCCCGATCCTCGTCCCGCACAAGAACGGCTCGAACCTCTCCTTCATCAACCTCATCGAGATGAAGTCCTACACGTTCGACGCGAAGGGCGCCCGCACCGAGAGCGACCTCTCCGCCGACGAACAGGCTGTTGCCGATCAGTATAAGGAAACCCTGAACGAAGCGCTTGCCGCCACCAGCGAAGAGCTGATGGAGAAGTACTTCGAGGAGGGCGAGATCAGCCACGAAGACGCGGTCGAAGCGCTGCACCACGGCATCGTGGACGGCTCCATCGTCCCCGTG
>CACZSA010000195.1 GCA_902783705.1 uncultured Ruminococcus sp. | reverse complement strand
GCGGGACCGCCTGTTCCGCGGCGCGACGCCCGAATTCACCCTGCATCTCTGGGAGACGGTCCGCGCGAACGAGGAGAAGAACATCTTTCCGAACGCCGCGGGATGCGATCTGCATCTCGAATCCTTCCTCGAATACGAGCCCTTCCTTCTCTCCCGCTACGGCGTCGGGATGCTCGAATCCGTGCCGAAGGACAGCCGCTACCGTCCCGCCGCGGACGAGGTGCTGAAGGAACTTCGCTTCTTCGACTGCCCCTATTTTGAAGAAACCATGATCCCGAAGAATTCCCTCTTCCGGGAGTTCATCGGCGGAAAGGAATAATCACCGGATCCGGGAGGGACGATGCGCCATGACAGCCCGGACGTAAAAAAACGGAGCATGGCCGCGGGCGTCGCGCTCCTCACGGTCTCGAACCTGCTCGTCAAGGCGGCGGGCCTCCTTTTCAAGATCCCGATGAACCGCGCGGTCGGCGATGCCGGGATGGGTTATTACAACGCCGCCTATTCGATCTACGCGCTCTTCTACATGATCTCGACGGCTGGCCTCCCCGTCGCCCTGTCCGTGACGGTCGCGGAGGCGAGGAGCGGAGGAAACGTGCGCGGAGCGAGGCAGATCGCGCGGCGGGCGGGGATCTTGTTCCTCCTCTTCGGCAGCGCGTGCTCCGCTCTCATGTTCTTCGGCGCGGGTCCGCTCTGCGCCCTCATCCGATCCGAGAACGCCGAGGCCGCCGTCCGGGTCGCCGCGCCTGCCGTTCTGCTCATCTCCGTATCGAGCGCGGTCCGCGGTTATTTTCAGGGATGCGGCAACATGGCCCCGACCGCCGTCTCCCAGCTCATCGAAGCCGTTGGAAAGCTCTTCTTCGGCGTGGGCGGCGCGCTCTGGGCGATCCGGGCGGGCTATTCCACCCCATACGCCGCAGCCTCTGCTGTCGCCGGACTCACGATCGGCTCCTTTCTCGGGATGCTCTGGCTCCTCGGTGCGCGCGTCCTCCGCGGGGACCGGGATCTATTGCGCGGGGATCTCGTGATCCGGAACGAGGATCTTCCGCTCGTCCCGTGTCTGCGTAGACTTGCCTCCATCGCGCTTCCGGTCACGCTCTCCGCGTCGGTCATGAGCCTATCCTCGATGATCGACACGCTCTCGATCCAGCGGATGCTCCGCGCGTCCGGGATGGATGCCGAGGGGGCCGCCGCGCTGTTCGGAAATTATACCTCCCTCGCCGTCCCGATGTTCAACCTGCCCCCGGTCTTCGTCTATCCCCTGACCGCCGCGCTCACCCCCGCCCTCGCCGCCGATCTTGCCGAGAGCAATCGTGAGGCCGCGCGGGAGAGGATCCGGCAGTCGCTCAGGTACGCGGCGGCAGTCGGGATCCCGGCGGCGGTGGGTCTTGCCTCCCTCGCGGAGCCGATCCTCTCGCTCCTCTACCGGGCCGATTCCGCGCACATCGCCGCGCCGCTCTTGGTCCTCCTCGCGCCGTCCTCGTTCCTCCTCTGCGTCCTCGCCGTCACGAACGCATGTCTGCAGGCCGCGGGAGAGCCCGGAAAGCCCGTCTTTTCCATGGGCGTCGGCGCATGCGTCAAGGCCGTGAGCGGGATATTTCTTCTCAGCCGCTGTGGGATCGCGGGCGCTCCGCTCTCGACCTTCCTCTGCTATCTCACCGTCACGGCGATGAACCTCGCGTTCCTCCTCCGGCGGGCGGGGAAGGGATCGATCCGCGCGCGGGATTTTGCATGTCCTCTCGGCTGCGCGCTCCTCTGCGGTTCTGCGGCGAGAGCGGTCTACCGGATGACGGCGGACCTCCTCGGCGGGGATCCGGCGTGCCTCGTCTCCATCGGCTGTGCCGTCGCCGTCTATGCCGCCGCGATGCTCTCCTCAGGCGGGATCACGCGGGAGGAGCTCGCCGGGCTTGCCGAAAGAATGAAAAAGAAAAAGGATATACACGAAAGGAAACGCCATGACCGTCCGGGAACTGAAAGAAAAGCTCTGCGGGGAGGAGAGGCATAACATCGAATCCCTCGCCGAGCTCGTCACGATCCTCCGCTCCGAGGAGGGCTGCCCGTGGGACCGCGAGCAGGACCACCATTCCATCCGCTCGGAGCTCATCGAGGAGACCTACGAGGTGATCGAAGCCATCGACACGGAGAATACCGATCTTCTCCGCGAAGAGCTCGGCGACGTGCTGTTCGAGGTGTTCTTCCACATCCAGCTGGAAAAAGAGAAGGGTACCTTCACCCTCGACGACGTCGTGCAGGGCGTGGTCGACAAAATGATCTACCGCCATCCGCACGTCTTCGGCGATGTCACGGTCTCGGGGACCGGGGAAGTCCTCGACAACTGGGAGGCGCTCAAGGTGAAGGAGAAATCCCGCCTGACCCTCCGCGAGCAGCTTGAAGCGGTCCCGAAGCAGTATCCGTCCCTCCTGCGCGCGAAGAAGATCGCGAAAAAGGCGGCGAAGGGCGGCTTCGACTTCGGCGATGAAGCGGCGCAGGCGGCGGAGCTCTCCTCCCTCGCGGAGCGGATCGCGCAGACGACGGGCGACGAGCGGGAAAAGCTGCTCACGGAGCTCGTGTGGCGCACCGTGATCCTCGCCGGACCCGATGCCGATCTCGAGAAGGACCTCGGAGACCGGCTGAACGGCTTTATTTCGCAGTTCTGACGGACGAAACAACAGAAAGGACGAATCATGAGACTGGATAAATTCTTGAAGGTGTCGCGCATCATCAAGCGGCGCACCGTGGCGAACGAGGCCTGCGACAGCGAGCACGTCGAGGTCAACGGCAAGCGCGCGAAGGCCTCCTACGACGTCAAGGAGGGCGACGTCATCGCGGTGACATACGGCGACCGGACGCTCAGATTCCGCGTCCTCGACGTGAAGGAGCACGCCGCGAAGGCCGACGCCTCCTCGCTCTACGAAGTGATCGAATAAGGGACGCAGCCATTGAAGCTGCCGCATCCGCCCGGAAACGGAGAGATGCGGCAGTTTTTTCATGCCCGCCGCCCCGCGGGAAATCCGCCCCGCCCCCGTTCTACCGTCTCCCGCCGCCGCATACAATCGAACAAAACAAACGGCAGGAGGCCTTATGGAACAGGACGTCATCCTCACATCCCGGGAGCGCATGGAGATCTCCGGCGTCGAGGAGGTCGAGCGCTTCACCGACGGCGAGATCGCGCTCGTCACCTCCCTCGGACGCGCCGTCGTCGAGGGCTCCTCCCTCAAAATCGAGAGCTTCTCCACCGAACGGGGCGCCCTCGTCATCCGCGGGCAGATCGACGGTTTTTCCTACGAAGAGCCGGCGGACGAAGGAGAGAGGCGCGGTTTTTTCGGCCGGTTCTTTCACTGAATGCAATTTCTTGAAACTTTTTTTGAAAAACAGGCGCAGATTGTCGCAACTTCTTTCATTTTGGGGTTGATTTTTGGCGCAAGTTACGATATAATAAGGATTAACCACATCCTGTGCTCGCTCGTGTCGTACCGTGGCGGAAAACGGCGGATGAAGCGGGGCGCCGTCCCGTTCCTCCTCGTCTTTCTCACGGACCTGATCTGGATGCTCCTCGTCGGCGCGGTCTTCTCCGTCTGGGTCTACCGCGTGAACGACGGCCGCTTCCGGTGGTTCATCGCCGCGGGCGCAGCAGCCGGATTCGCCGTCTGGCATGCCACCCTCGGACGCCTCGTGCTGGCCTTTGCCGAAGCGGTCGCCGCGTTTGTGCGCCGCCTCCTCCGGCTCCTCGTCCTGACGCCGCTCCTTTGGATCGTGCGGGGGGCGGGGATTTGCGCGCGGTTCCTCTGGCGGGCGACGGGCGGACGGGTCCTCGCCGCGGGAAAGCGGATCCGAGCGATCCGGCACACCGAGCGGATCAGACGGGCGTTCGGGCAGGATCTATCCTTCGGGGAAAGGGGAGAGAGAACATGAGAAGCATTTTCCGGAACATGTTTGTCCGTATCTGCATGCTTGTGCTTCTGGCTGCGTTCGTCATCATGTTCGTTTCCCTGCACCTGAAGCAGAACGACCTCCTCCAGAAGGCCGCGCGTCTCGACGGTGAGATCGCCCAGATGCACGAGACCATCAACGAGCTGCAGGCCGAGATCGACCGCCCCTTTGACGACGATTACGTCGCCGAGATCGCGCGCGAAAAGCTCGGACTTCGGTATCCGCAGGAGATCGTCTTTTACAGCTCCGACGACAACTGATCTGCCTGCCGCTGATTCGGCGGGCGAGCGGGAGGAACCTCACGGGAGGATCCCCCCGTATTTGTTTGCAATAAGGAGATACCGAACATGAACCGTATCAAGGGCCGGGACCGGATCCTCGCCGTCCTCTGCCTTGCGCTGGCGGCGGCGACCGTGATCCTGACGGTCCAGTGCGTGCGCGCGGCGGGAGAACTGCGCGAGGCGATGCAGGTCCGGGACAGCCTCTCCGTCAGCGCGGACGCGCTTCGCGGGGAGCTCGATACCCTGAACGGGGAGCTCGACCGCCTCGAATCCGAACGCGTGCGCTCCGAGGAGGATCTCTCCGACAAGACGGCCAAAATCGAATCCCTCGAAGAGCTCATCAGCGGCCTGCACGACGAGCGGGACAGCCTGAGCGGGGAAAACGGCGCGCTCGCGGCCCAGCTCGAAGAGGCGAACCGCGTCGCCGACATCCTCAGGGAGGACATCG
>CACZSA010000194.1 GCA_902783705.1 uncultured Ruminococcus sp. | reverse complement strand
GGTCGTGACGATCGTGACCTTTTCCTGCGGATAGCGGTTGAGGTCCGCGATATCGATGAGCACGCCGTCCGGCACGTCCATGTAGCCGAGGCGGACTGCCGCACCGACGACGTTGAGCATGCTCCGCCCGGTGACGGCGACCTTGCGTCCGAATTTGACGCTCGAATTGATGATCTGCTGAACACGGTGAACGTTCGACGAGAAGGTCGCGATGACGATTCTCTTGTCCGTGTTGGTCATGAAGATGCCGTCGAGAGACGCGCCGACGCGGCGTTCCGAGGGGGTAAAGCCGGGATGGTCGACGTTCGTGCTCTCGCACATGAGGAGGAGGACGCCTTCCCTGCCGTACTCGCCGATGCGGGTGAGGTCCATCATTTCCCCGCCGATCGGGGAGACGTCGAGCTTGAAGTCGCCCGTGTGAAGGACGACGCCGACGGGCGTGCGAACCGCGATCATGCAGGCGTCCGCGATCGAGTGATTCGCGCGGATGAATTCAGCCTTGAAGCAGCCGAGCTCGACGGTGTCGCCGGCCTGTACGGTCACGAGCTCGCGGGAGCCGAGGAGCTTGTGCTCCGCCAGCTTCGATTCGAGGATGCCGAGGGTGAGGCGGGTGGCGTACACGGGAACGTCGATGAGCTTGAGCAGGTACGGGATGCCGCCGATGTGGTCCTCGTGCCCGTGCGTGACGAGGATGCCGCGAATCTTCGAGGCGTTCTTTTCGAGATAGGTATAATCGGGAATGACGAGATCCACGCCGAGCATGTCTTCGTCGGGGAAGGCCAGGCCGCAGTCGATGATGATCATGTCGTCTTCGTATTCCAGCACGGCGAGGTTCTTTCCGATCTCGTTCAACCCGCCGAGCATCATGACGCGCAGCTTGCTGGTCTGTTTTTTCGTTTTTGCCATAGTGTTCCTTTCATTTCTGGTGCGCCGGATCCCTCCCTGTCTTCTCCGGAGGTCTCCGGCCTTTGTTTGTTTCGTTGTCAATCAGCTTGAAATTCTTTTCTTCTCTTCTTCTTTCGATAATTTGCGCGCAATCGCAGCCGCGCGGACAGCAGAAAAATTCCCCCGGCTCTCACTGTCGGCGGCAGATACAGGACTTGCGGCACAGGGGTCATGACGCGTCGCACCGAGGGCGGCGGGCGGACGTGTCACAGCGTCGCGTGTCTCTGTGAAATATTCCCGCCGATCGGCATGCGGCGGTCATGGTTCGGGCGATCTTCCCGACGGTATCGGCGAGGCAGTCTCACGGCGACGTCTCCTCCGATGACCGAAAGCGATACAAAATATCTTTTTATATTATACACCAAAACGCCCCATCCGTCAAGGGAGCGGGAATCCCGAAAAGTGCCATTTCTTCGGGAAGTTCTCATCCGGTTCTTTGTGCATTCCGTCAGGCAAGGCCGACGATGAGCGCGACCGTGCCAATCAGCGCGGACGAGGCGGCGGCGCCCAGGGCGAAGGCGAGCGGGGACGGGAGGCGGTGGATCGGCGCGCGTTTTCTGTGCGGGGCAAATCCCCCCTCGCAGTCGCGGATGATGCGGTCGGCCTCCTCGGCGAGGGTGGAAGCGGCGGGCGGGGTTCCCCTTCTCCTCCCGGCGTCTCGCCGCAGGATGAACCAGACCTCCTCGAAGTAGGGGCTTTTCGTATTTTTCACGTAGAAGATTTTCTTTTCGGCGCCGCGTGTCATGACTGTCTCCGGTTTCCTTTTTCTTCATTGTAGACGGATGCGGAGCGGTTTATGCGGGCGCGGGAACATTTCCGCGGTGCGGCGGAATTCGCGAAAAACTGTCAGAGTTTGCCAGAAACATCTTGACAAGCGGCGGCGGATGGGGTAAAATGGAGCGGACACAGACGAGAGCGGTCGAAGGGTGTCGGAATCCCCCGCCGCACTCGAAAGGATACATTCAGAAATACAGAGGAGTTATTTGTTTTATGAAATCGCTGGGCGTCATCAGAAAGGTCGACGAGCTGGGCCGGGTGGTCCTTCCCGTGGAGACGAGAAAGCGGCTGGGACTCAAGCCGAAGGACCCCGTGGAGATCTTCGTGGAGCGGGATCGGATCGTACTGCGGAAGTACGAGCCCGCCTGCATTTTCTGCGGGAGCACCGGAGACGCGGTCGAATGGAAGGACAAGCGCGTCTGCCGCCGCTGCGCGGAGAAGATCGGCGCGATCGGGAAGGACGCAGACTGACGGAAGCAGGAAGGAATCGTTTCGTTATCACGACAAAAACGCGCGTACTTTTTCGGTATGCGCGTTCGTTGCTTTCGGTTTTTTTCGTTTATCTCTGCTTCGTCGCGATCTCGTTCAGGGCGTCGGCGATGAACTGTTCGGTCGGGACGGCGCCCTTGTCCTCGCCGGATCTCGTGCGGACGGACACCGTGCCGTTCTGACGGTCACGGTCGCCGACGACGAGCATATACGGCGTCTTCTGGAGCTGGGCTTCGCGGATCTTATAGCGCATGGTCTCGTTGCGGTTGTCGAGATGCACGCGGAGGCCGGCGGCCTTGAGCTTTTCGGCGACCTCTTCGGCGTAGTCGTTGAAGTCGTTGCCGACGGGGATCACTTCGGCCTGCACGGGGCTGAGCCAGAGCGGGAAGTTGCCCATCGTCTCCTCGATGATATATGCCATGAAGCGGTCGATCGAGCCGAGGATCGCGCGGTGCAGGACGACCGGGGTCTTCTCCGTGCCGTCGCGGTCGACGTAGGTGAGCTGGAACTTCGCGGGTAGGCAGAAGTCGAGCTGGCAGGTGGAGAGCGTGATTTCATTGCCGACGGACGGCTTGACGTTCACGTCGAGCTTCGGGCCGTAGAACGCCGCTTCGCCGATCTCCTCGGTGAACTCGATGCCGAGCTCGACGAGGACCTCGCGCAGGGCGGATTCCGCGGATTCCCACATCGCGTCGTCCGGATGATACTTGACCTTGTCCGCCGGGTCTCTGAGCGACAGCACGCAGCGGTAGTCCGTGATGCCGAAGTCCCTGTACACGTCGAAGATCAGATCCACCACCTTCGAGACCTCTTCCTTGATCTGCTCGGGAGTCACGAAGAGGTGGGCGTCGTTCTGGCAGAAGTGGCGGACGCGCTCAATGCCCTTCAGGGTACCGGAGGCCTCGTAGCGGAAGTCGTGGGCGATCTCGCCGATGCGGATGGGCAGGTTCCGGTAGGAGTGGGAGCTGTTGCGGTAGATCATCATGTGGTGCGGGCAGTTCATGGGACGGAGCACGTAGGTCTCCTCGTCCACCTGCATGGCCGGGAACATGTTTTCCTTATAGTGATCCCAGTGGCCGGAGGTCTTGTAGAGCTGGACGGTGCCCACGCAGGGAGTCAGGACGTGCTGATAGCCCAGCTTCTCTTCCTTGTCACGGATATACTTCTCCAGCTCGTGCCAGATGATGGTGCCCTTCGGCAGGAACATGGGCATGCCGCGGCCCACAAGATCGTCGGTCATGAAGAGCTGCAGGTCCTTGCCGATCTTCCGGTGGTCGCGCTTTTTCGCCTCCTCCAGCTTCTGGAGGTACACGTCCAGGGCGTCCTTCTTCGGATAGGCGGTGCCGTAGATGCGCTGCAGGGTCTGGCGGCTGGCGTCCCCTCTCCAGTAGGCGGCGTTGCAGGCCGTCAGCTTGAATGCCTTGACCGCTCCGGTGGAGAAGAGATGCGGACCGGCGCAGAGGTCGGTGAATTCGCCCATCTTATAGAAGGAGATCTCCGCGTCCGCGGGCAGGTCGTTAATGAGCTCCACCTTGTAGGGCTCGTCCTTCATGAGCTCCAGCGCCTCGGCCCGGGGCAGGACGAATTTCTCCAGCTTCTGGTTCTCCTTGACGATCTTCTTCATCTCCGCCTCGAGCTTTTCGAGGATGTCGGGCGTGAAGTTCACGGGGGAGTCGAAGTCGTAGTATAAGCCCTCGTCGATGGCGGGACCGATGGTCAGCTTCGTCTCGGGGTAGAGCCGCTTCACCGCCTCGGCCAGGATGTGGGAGGCCGTGTGCCGGAAGGTCCGCGCTCCGTCGGGATCGTCGAAGGTCAGAAGCTCCACCTCGGCGTCGGCGGAAAGAGGGGTGGTCAGATCGGAGACCTTGCCGTTCACCCGGGC
>CACZSA010000193.1 GCA_902783705.1 uncultured Ruminococcus sp. | reverse complement strand
GAAAAGCCGTGGGACGACTGCTACAAGCGGTTTCTGAATACGCTTGAGCTTTACGCGAGCGAATGAAGGAGGAAGCGGGTGTCCGGCATATCGATCCGGCCCGAAACCCATCTCATATCCTCTCCGAGCGGTGCTTCTCCGGCGCCGCTCTTTTTTCTTTGTATGAACAGGTCCCGCCCCGGACGATCCGCCGTGCCCGATCTGCTGAAAAAAATGATTTTCCCCTCTTGACAAACCCTGCCGGACGTGATAGAATGGAGAAAACAGGTCGGTCGAAGCAGACCAACCAACTGACAACGGCAGGAGAACAGAAAAATGGACGATAAAAGACTCTTCGAAAGCGAATTCCGGTTTATGACGCTGGTGTGGGACAACGAGCCCGTGTCCTCGATGAAGCTGGTGGAGCTCTGCGCGGCGGAGCTGAACTGGAAGAAGTCGACGACCTTCACCATGCTCAAAAAGATGTGCGAAAAGGGCTTCGCGAAGAACGACCGTGCGCTTGTCACCTCCTGTGTTTCACGCGGAGAGGTGCTCAGATCGGAAAGCAACCGCGTCGTCTCCGAGACCTTCTCCGGTTCCCTGCCGGGCTTTCTCGTCGCGTTCATGGATGGGAAGACCCTCACCGACGGAGAGGTGGACGAGCTGAAGCGGCTCATCGACGAACACCGGAGGGGGTGAGGATTTGACCACCGTATTCCTGCACGTGCTTTCCATGAGCCTCACGGCGTCGATCGTCATTCTGGCGGTCATCGCCGCGCGGTTCTGTCTGCGGCGCGCGCCGAAAAAGATCTCCTACTGGCTCTGGCTGGCGGTGGCGTTTCGTCTCTGCTGCCCCGTGAGCTGGAATTCGCCGTTCAGCCTGTTCTCCGTCGTCCCGGTCCAGACCCGCGCGGAGCAGGCTGTGGCAGAGCTTGCCATGGAGGAGACGGACGCGCCGATTCCCGCTCTGACCGATTCGCAGGCGGACCTCCCCGACACGGAGTCCGCACCCGTCCCGGAGCTCGCGCTCCCGTCGGACGAGCCCGCGAATCCGGTTCCCGAAGTCATCTCCTCCGATCCCGAAACCCGGACAGCCGAGGGGATCCCGGAGCACGCCCTGGACGCGCCTGCCAATCCGATTTCCCTCGGGGGTGGTCCGGATACGTCGTCCGCTCCCATGACCCCTGCAGATCCGATCACGCCCACCCCGGAATCCCCCGCGGCGGTGTTCCCGGATCCGGTTCCGTCCCCCGCGCCAACCGATCCGATCCTGACCGCGGAACCCGACGAATCGCCCGCCGCAGAGCCCGCGATCGCGGAAGAGCCGGAGGCCTCCCCCGTCCGCGCGGATCGCACCGCAAGGATCCTCTTCGCCGCGTCGGTCGTGTGGCTGGCAGGCGTCGGGGCGATGCTGATCTACGCCGCGGCGAGCACCCTCTCCGTGCGCCGCGCGATGGAGACGGCGATCCCGTTCGAGGAGGGCGTCTGGCAGTCCGACTGCATCCGCTCGCCCTTCCTGCTCGGCGCGCTCCGTCCTAGGATCTACATCCCCTTCGGCACGGAGGGCGACATGCTCCGCTATGTTCTCGCGCACGAGCGGTATCACATCCGCCGGAGAGACAGCGCGGCGAAGGTCTTCGCGTTCCTCCTCCTCGCGGCGCACTGGTTCAACCCGTTCGTCTGGCTCGCGTTCGCGCTGATGACGCGGGACATGGAGATGAGCTGCGACGAGTACGTCCTCTCGACCGAGCCGGACATCCGGAAGAGCTACAGCTATTCCCTGCTCTCCTTCGCGTCCGGTCGGCGATTCCCGTCCCCCTCTCCCCTTTCGTTCGGCGAGGGCGACGTGAAGAGCCGGATCCGGAACGTCCTGAACTGGGAGCGTCCGAAGCGGTGGGTCACCGTCACGTCGATCCTCTTGGCCGTCACCGCCGCGATCTTCTGCATGGCGAATCCGATGGAGAAGAAGGCGCCTGAGGAGGCAGAAGGGACGGTGGAGACCGTCATCTCCGATGCCGAAGCGGAAACGGAAGCGGCAGAAGAACCCGCGGACCTCTTCGACGACGACGGGCTCGAGCCGCCCTTATCCGAGACCTTCCTCGAAAATCTGACCGTTCCCGTCCCGGATTTCCTCGACGCGGAGCAGCGGAATCTGTTCCTGCGCGGCGAGGCGGTCTTCCCTGCATTTGCGGGACGCCCGGAAATCCTGCGGAACTACCCGCCCGACAGCGAACCGGAGGTGCCCGAGGAATGGCCTGAGGTCGAGGGATACCTCCCGCTCGGCGGACGGTACGCGCGTTACGCGGATTTTGAAGCGATGGCGCTCTCGATCTTCACAGACGAATATTTCGAATACCTCAATGTCACCCGCAGCCCGATGGGAGAACCTTACTTCCGCGACGTCGACGGCTGGACCTACTATCTGGACGTCGGCGTAGGCGGGTCGGAGATCCTCGTCGATTACGAGCTGATCGAATCGACCGCCGACCGTCTCCTCTTCCGGCAGATCAACCGCATCGGCAATTCCCGCCCGGAGGAGGACGTCACGGCGTACAACATCTTCTCGGCGGAGATCGAGATGCTCCGCGGAGAGGACGGATGGCGCGTCAACGCCTTTGTGACCGAGGACGGCATCACGCAGCGCATGGACGGCAGCCAGCCCGAATATCTCGGCACGGAATCCGTCTATCCCGAGCCGCCCGATAACGATCCCCTCGCCCCGCGGTTTGTCTCCGCGAAGCTCACGCCGAGTACGGTCGGACGCACCCTCGCGGAATCCGAAGCGCTTTCTCCGACCGAAACCTTCCCGCTTTACGCGATCAACAACACGGCCCCGGACGGCTTCTCCGCGGAGGTCGACCGCTGGCGCGCACGGCTCGATTCGCCCCTCGTCAGCGACAGCAGTTTCCTGCTCGCGATCGAGGAGATTCCCGATCTGATCTTCGATGTAAATTCTTATGCCTCCGCCGAAAGCGTGTTCTGGCAAGGGGAGCGCTATATCATTCCCCGCACCTTCCGGCTTCGCTCCGAGGATTTCCACATCCTCCGGCTCGACTTCGGCGTCCTCGTCTGGAACGGTGCGAACAGTTTTGTACCGGAAGCCTGTGAAGACGAACAGCGGTTTGCGCTCTTCACGGACCGGGGCGTCTGGTGGATCAAGAACAGCCCGGTCTTCACCGGAGAGACACTGAGGTTCGACACCTTCGACGAATCGGAGCTATACTATATGCGGCATGCAAACGCCGCGCTCGCAGCGGAGGACAACGCGGCGGACACGGTTCTTCTGCTGCACGATCATCCGGACGGCCTCTGGCATGAATCCGGCGTGATCGGCTTCGACGAGGACGGCGCGCCCGTGTTCGAGCCCTACCCGGAATCCCGCAGTACGGTCGCAGAATGGTACACGCATCAGGTCATCACGAAATACGGCTCCGACGGGAGCATGGAACGGCTCCGGTTTGCCGCCGACCTCGCGGACGGGATCGAAGACGAGGCGAATGCGATCATCGAGGCGCTCGGCGGGATCACCGTGCAGCTGGAAAATGCGTCCGAAGAGACCGACACATACGCCCTCAACGCGGACCGGGCCGAGAGATCCAAACGGCTCGACCTCGTGAACCGCGCGAAATCGCTTGCAGCGGAGGATCTGGAGGCCGTGCTCCGGACATGGGTCGAGGAAACCGCCCGGAGTTCCACCCGCACAGAGATCGAGAAACGTCTCGCAGAACTCGAGGGCCAGCGCATCCAGGCGACGAACGACATGAACAGCGCGTCGGCAAGGACCGTGGATTATGACGCGGAAATCGCGTCTTTGCGCGCCGTCCTCGACAACAGCTCTTCAAACGTGGATGACCGGATTCTCGCGACGGACCGTCTTGCCGCGCTGGAACCGCTCCGGGATCAGCAGGAGGCCCTTGTCGAGCGCTGCCTCGCGGTCATCAAAGCCTGCGGTCGGGAGATCGCGTGGTATCGGGCGGTCCTCGATGAGATGGACAGGAATGGCACGGACGGGCTTTCGGAAGAAACGGTCCGCGGCCTCTATGCCGATATGATCGAAGAGCGGTACACGGATGCGTCTTATCAGCCCGCTGCCGCCGAGCTCTGCGATCTCGACGGGGACGGCGTATCCGAGCTGATCGTCTTCCACCAGATGACGGAGTCCTCGCATCCGCTCGATATTTACTGCATCGAAAACGGCAAAGTCTGCGCGTTCGCCTCCCCCTTTGACATGCCGCGATCTGCGGGCAGTATGCCGGACTACGACCGGAGCCTCTCCTCCCTGCTTGACGCCGAAGCGAGCCCTGATAAGCTGATCGGCTTCTTCCGCTCAGAGAGTGGCACGGTGCTCTTCGGCTCGTATGTCGGATCGGAATTCTACGCTTCCTATCGGTGTTATCAGTTCAGCCG
>CACZSA010000192.1 GCA_902783705.1 uncultured Ruminococcus sp. | reverse complement strand
CCTGCTCGTGCGCTGTCTCTTCTGGAACCGCGACCGCGAGGAGGGCAGGGGAGGCATCCGCTCTCTCTGCACCGCCGTGCTCGCCGTCCTCTCCGCCATGCTCTCCCATATCCTCGGCGGCGGCTACGCGACCCTCGATGCGCGCGTACACTATGAGGCCGGAGCGGATCTCTGGGGCGGCGGCGTGATCGGAGGCGTGCTCGGCGAGCTCCTTCTCATGGGGTTCGGACGGGTGTTCAGCCTGATCGTGCTCTTTGTCGCCGTGGTCCTGCTCGCGCTCTATATCGCCGGCATCACCCCGCGCGGCGTCGCCGTTTTCATCGCCTACCATCTTGACCGTTTTCTCGAAGCGCGGCGCGCGAAAAAGGCCGAGGAGGCCGAACGCCGCGTGAACTACGGGCCGACGAAGAATCAGGTCCGCGAGGAGGAATACCTCGAATATCTGCGCGAAAAGCGCCGCCGCGATCAGGAGGCGAAGGCCCAGGCCCAGACGCAGGCCGCGGAGAACGCGAAGACCTCCGCCCAGATCCCACTCGACATCCCCGCCGCGGAGTCCAGACCCGCGCATTCGCCCGCGAAGGTCTACCACATCAAGAAGCGCCGCCTCACCGAGCTCGACATCCCGGTGAGCGGTCCGACCGAGAATCCCGCGGGAAGCGACGCGATCCCGGTGACACAGAAGAAAAAGCGCAGAAAAAACAACGCGGCAAAGGACGACACGGTCTATGACCGCGACACCGGGTGGGCCGCCGACGCTTTCCGCGAGCCGGACAAGGCCGACGACGCGCAGAAGGAGCTGGCCTCTCCCGAGATCGACACGGGCGTCGTCGACGAGAAGATCTTCGACGAGGTCATGCGCCGGACCCGCGAGCGCGTGGAGAAGAGCCGCAAGCAGAGCGGCGTGACCGAGATCCCGGCCTCCTCCGAGCTCCCCTCGGCGAAGGTGCAGGCGGTCGTGCACGGCGGCGAGCCGATCCCCGAGGATCACGCCGCGGACGAATTCGAATTCCTGCCCGACGATGCGGGGAATCCGGATAACGGCAATCTGACGGACGAGATCGGCATGACCGACGACGCGGATATCCACGCCGCGCCCGCCGCCTCCGCGGAGCCGAGACCCCGCACGCCGTCGAAGCCCGCGCACACGGACGCGACCGACACCGCGAGTCTGGTGTCCTCCGTCGCGGCGGATACGGAGGGAGACGTCTCGAACCTCTTCGTCAATCCCGAGGACGCGGAGCTTCTCGACCGCCTGTCTGAGCAGTACAAGAATCCCCTTGACGTGAAGCGGGAGACCGTTTCCGCGCCGCTGCCCGAGACGCAGAAGCCCGTGAAGCCCGCCGCGCCCGAGTATAAATTCCCGCCGATCGACCTTCTGACCGAGGATCCCGGCGGCGGAGGCGAGGATATCAAGGACGAGCTGCAGGAAAACGCCGTGCGGCTCGTGGAAACCCTCCAGAGCTTCAAGGTCAACACCAAGATCGAGAATATCTCCCGTGGCCCGACCATCACCCGGTACGAGCTGCTTCCGGAGAAGGGCACCCGCGTGCGTTCGATCACCAATCTGGTCGACGACATCGCCCTCAACCTCGCGACGACGGGCGTGCGCATCGAGGCCCCGATCCCGGGCAAATCCGCCGTGGGCATCGAGGTGCCGAACAAAAAGCGCACGACCGTGCATCTGCGGACGCTCATCGAGAACGACCGCTTCATCACGGCGAAGAGCAAGCTGACCGTCGCGCTCGGCGAGGACGTCGCGGGGGACGCGGTCTACTTCGACATCGCGAAGATGCCGCATCTTCTGATCGCGGGCGCGACCGGTGCCGGCAAATCCGTCTGCATCAACTCCGTCATCACCTCGCTCCTCTATAAGGCCTCCCCCGAGGATGTGAAGCTGATCCTCATCGACCCGAAGAAGGTCGAGCTCAACATCTACAACGGCATCCCGCATCTGCTCGTCCCCGTGGTCAGCGAACCGAAGAAAGCCGCGGGCTCCCTGTCGTGGGCCGTCGGGGAGATGGAGCGCCGCTACGGGCTGATCGAGGACGTCGGCGTGCGCAACATCACGGAATACAACAAGCGCGTGCTGACCAACCCCGACTATGAATACATGCCGTCGATCGTCATCGTGATCGACGAGCTCGCCGACCTCATGATGACCGCGCCGGACGACGTCGAGGATTCGATCTGCCGCATCGCCCAGAAGGCGAGAGCCGCGGGCATGCACCTCATCATCGGCACGCAGCGTCCGTCGGTCGACGTCATCACGGGCCTCATCAAGGCGAACATTCCGTCGCGCATCGCGTTCCGCACTTCTTCGCAGATCGACTCGCGCACCATCATCGACGTGGGCTCCGCCGCCAACCTCATCGGCATGGGCGACATGCTCTTCGCTCCCGTCGGCGCGCCGAAGCCGATTCGCGTGCAGGGCGCGTTCGTGAGCGAGGACGACGTCGAGGAGGTCGTGAGCTACATCAAGAACATGAACGGCGCGGAGAACGTCTACTCCGACGAGATCGCCAACCAGATCGAGCGCGAAGCCCAGAAGTGCGGCGCGCTCAGCGGAGGCAAGAAGGGCGCGGCAAAGGATGCCGACTCCGACGACGGAGAGGGCGAGGACCCGATGCTCGAGCAGGCCGTGGAGCTTGCGATCGACTCCGGAAAGATCTCGACCTCGCTCATCCAGCGGCGTCTCTCGCTCGGCTACGGGCGCGCGGCGAAGCTCATCGACCGGATGGAGCAGCTCGGCTATGTGTCGGCGCCGGACGGTCAGAAGCCCCGCGACGTCCTGATCTCGAAGCGCGAATATCAGGAAATGAAAATGAAGGACGACGCGCCCTTCGATGTGTGATTTATGGGAAAGTTCATTGTGCTCGAAGGTCTCGACGGCTCCGGCAAGGGGACGCAGACCGAACTTCTCTGCAAAAGGCTGGAGTCCGAGGGACGCCGTGTCCGGGTGATCGAATTCCCGGACTACGCCTCCGACGGCTCCATGCTCGTGCGGATGTATCTGAACGGACGCCTCGGCGCGGATCCCGCGGACACGAACGCCTACGCGGCCTCGATGTTTTTCGCGGCGGACCGCTATGTCAGCTACGTCACCTCGTGGCGGGACGACTGGCGCGATCCGGACACCGTCGTGCTCGCGAACCGCTACACCACGGCGAACGCCTATCACCAGCTCGCAAAGCTGCCCGAGGACGCGTGGGACGGCTTTCTCGCCTGGCTCTGGGATTTTGAATTCTCAAAGCTCGGGCTGCCCGCGCCGGACGCCGTGCTGCTGCTCGACATGCCGGAGCGGGTCTCCTCCGCGCTCGTGAAGCGGCGCTCCGCCGAGACGGGGCAGAAGCTCGACATCCACGAGACCCACGGGGAGTATCTCCGCGCGTGCCGCCGTGCCGCCTCCTACGTCGCCTCATCCTGCGGCTGGCGGGTGATCCCCTGCGCGCCGGAGGACGGGGAGGAGCCGTATCCGCGCGAGGTGATCGCCGACCGGGTGCGGGAAGCGCTCGCGGACATTCTCTGACGGATTTTGTCCCGTTTGCGCGCCGGAGAAGGTTATTTCAGGAAAATCAAGAAAAAAACGCAACAATGTTTATGAATCGTTCATCGCTTCGGGGCGGTGAATATGATATAATAAACTGAATGATCTCAAAGAGAGGAGCGCGGGAGCCGCACGGTCCCCCGGCGTGTTTCACATGATACTCGAATTTTTGGCGGACGGCTTCGAGGAAATCGAGGCCCTGACCCCGGTGGACGTACTGCGCCGGGCCGGTCTGGACGTGAAGACGGCGGAGGTCGGGGACAGCCTCGTCGTGCGCGGTTCCCACGGGATCCCCGTGACAGCGGACATGAAGGCGGAGGACGCCCTGTCCCTCGAAGGGATCGACATGGTGATCCTGCCGGGCGGGATGCCGGGCGCGAAAAACCTCGACGCGGATCCGACGGTGGACGCCGTGCTCGGGCGCGTGCACGCCGAGGGGGGAATTCTCGCCGCGATCTGCGCCGCTCCGATGATCCTCGGACACCGGGGCTATCTCAAAGGAAAAAGAGCGACCTGCTTCCCGGGCTTTGAAGGCGAGCTCGCCGGCGCGGAATACACCGCCGGACGGGTGGAGGAGGACGGCAGGATCGTGACGGCATGCGGCATGGGCGCGGCGACCGAATTCGCCCTCGCGCTCGTGCGGATCCTGAAAGGAGGGGACGCGGCGGAGAGCCTTCGCTGCGCGATACTGGCGAAATGATCAAAAAACAGAAAGACGATATCCGCGAAGAATACAAGGAGCGGCGCCGCAGCATGCCCGCGGAGGAGAAATTCCGCCGGGACGAGGCGATCTGCAAGGCCGCCGAGGGGCTCGTGAGCTTCCGGTACGCCGAATACGTGCTGCTCTATGCGGCGACGTCGGACGAGATCGACGTTTCCGCGATCGCGAAGGCGGCGTTCGCGAAGGGGAAAAAGGTCCTCTTCCCGCGCTGCGACCGCAAATCCCATACGATGACCTATCACACCGTCTCCTCGCTCGAGGAGCTGCAGGACGACGGCATGGGCGGGCTCGAACCCCCGGAGGGAAATCCCGTCTACGACGCGGAGCATGAGACGGCGGGCGCGGTCTGCTTCGTCCCCGGCCTCGTGTACGACCGCGCGGGCTACCGCCTCGGCTACGGCAAGGGCTTTTACGACCGCTATCTCTCCGGCTTCTCCGGCTGCACGATCGGCGTGGTGTATTCCGATTACATCCTCCCCGAGGTGCCGCGGGGACGCTTTGACGTCACGGTCGACATCCTCCTCACGGAAAAGGGCGTCCGCGTTACGAAAGACGCGGGGAAGACACGTCCCGGAAAGGGCTGATCTTGCGCTCCGGGTTTAAAGCCGCCCTCTGGACGCCGGTCCTCGTGCTGGCGGTTTTCGGGCTGATTCTGGCGACGAACCTCATCCCGACGGACACGCTCGGGCTCCGCGAGAACCCGTACCTCGCCGTCGTGGTGATCGAGCTTCTGGTTTACGCGGTTCCGTCGCTCTTCTACTGCCGGATCCGGGGCCGGGAATTCACGCCGAAGCTGCGGCTCAGGCTCTTCCCGCCGTCCCAGCTGCTCTATTTGCTGCAGGCGTTTCTCTTCCTCTCGTCGGTGACCGTGATCCTCTCGGTGCTCCTCTACCGGATCGCGCCGGAGGCGTTCGCGTCCTCGTCGGTGACGGAATACGCGGCCTTTGCGCTCGGCGACCGCTTCTTCGACGGACTGTATCTCGTCGTCGCGTTCGCCATTCTCCCCGCCGTGACGGAGGAATTCCTCTTCCGCGGCGTGGTGGTCGGCGAGTACGAATGCTACGGCGCGCCGCTTGCCGCCTTTGTGAGCGCGGCGATGTTCGCCATGTCGCATTTCTCCCTCGCCCGCTTCCCGGTGTACTTCGCCGCGGGGCTCGTCCTCGCGTCGGTCCTGTACGCCACCCGTTCCCTCCTCGCGGCGATCCTCGTGCATGCCTGCTACGACGCCGCGGTGGTGCTCGGGGAGCGGTACATCCTGTATATCGCGGACAAGCAGAACATCAGCATGCTCCTGCTTGTCATCCTGCTCTGCGCCGTCGCCCTCTTTTCGGGGATGCTCATGTGCTTCGAGGCGCAGCATATTTACCGGGGCTACGCCGAGGCAAACGTCCCCACCGGATATGAGGCGAAGGACCGCCGCGGTCCGTTTTCGCACATCGCCGAGGCGTTTTTCACCCCGACCTTCCTCGTTCTGATCCTTGTGTTCGTCGTCGCGGCGGCCGCGGGGCGTTAGAACGGGGGATTTCCCCATGAAAGCGAGGTGACGGTTACGGAAAACAACCGTCAGGAAGAATTCGGCGCGACCAGGACCTTTACCGTCCGGGAACACGCGGCGGACCGGCTGAAGAGCCAGATCAACCGCAACAACGGACAGGTCCTGAACCGCCGCCGCACCGTTGAAGGACAGTCCGGGGTACTGAAAAGAACCTCCGGCACGCCTGAGACACGTGAAAATGCAGCCTCCGCACGGACGGCTCCCGCGATCCGCGAGGCATCCCCGGACGCCGTCGCCGAGATCCGGCCCGCTCAGCGAGGTCAGGAAAGCGCCGTCGAGCCCGTCCGGTCCGTGACGTCGAGGGCATCGGAGAATCCGAAGCCTCAGCGTGCCGATCGAAGCGGATCTGCGGAGAACGCACGGCTCAGCCGTCTCACCGAGGCCTCCGTCAAGGCGGCGGAGCACACGGAGCGCGAGGCCGCTGTCACCGAGGCGAGGAAGAAGCCCTCGTCGGTGCAGAACAAGGCTGCGCTCGCGAGCATGCAGATGATGAAGACGCGCACGAGCGATCTCTCGATCGACGCATCCGCCGAACGCCGTGCCGCGCCGAAAAAGAAGGAAGAAGAGAAAAAGCCGAAGGAAAAGGTCGTGAGCGACGCGGGCGGGAACACCGTCGTCAGCGTCGTCAAGGCCATCGTCTATATCATCTTCGTCGTCATTGTCTCCGTGGTATCGGCGATCGCGATCATCCTCGTCTCGAACGACGTGTTCGCGTTCGTCAAGCCCGATGAGGCCGTTGAGATCACGCTTCCCGAGTACACTACGCTCGACGAGCTGGCGTCGATTCTGTACAGGAACGACGTCATCCGCTATCCGAAGGTCTTCAAATACTACGCCGTTTTCAAGAAGGACGACCAGAACTACATCGCGGGCGACTACACCGTCTCGCCGATGATGAACTACAAGAGCCTCCTCGCCGAATTCAAGGAGAAGGAGGTCACGGGCACGGTGCGCGTCACCATTCCCGAGGGCTTTTCGACCGACGAAATCATCCGTCTCTTTGTCGAACAGTACGGCATCGGGACGAAGGAGGGCTTCGTCGACGCGATCCAGAACTATGATTTCGACTACTGGTTCATCCGCGAGCTCGAGGAGAGCGGACGGACGAAGGACCGGATCTACCGTCTCGACGGCTACCTCTTCCCGGACACCTACGAATTCTATCTGAACTCGAGCGAGGTGACGGTCCTCAACAAGATGCTCCGCCGCTTCGCGCAGATCTTCACGAAGGAATACCGCAGTCTCTGCGAAGAGCTCGGCTTCACGGTCGACGAGATCGTGACCCTCGCCTCGATGATCGAGAAGGAAGCCGCCGCGCCGTCGGAGTTTTTGCAGGTATCCTCCGTCTTCCACAACCGCCTGAAGCGGCCCGACGTCTTCCCGCGCATGGAATCCGACGCGACGGTCGTCTACGCGATCGCGCACGATACCGGGGAGCGCACGGTCGACCTCTATTATGACACGCCGTACAACACGTACCAGCACGACGGGCTTCCCCCGGGACCGATCGCGAATCCCTCGGCGTCCGCTCTGCTCGCCGCACTGACGGTGCAGGAAACGCCGTACTACTACTTCGTCTCCGGTATGGGAACGACGTTCTTCTCCGAGACCAAGGAAGAGCACGATCAGCACATCGCCGAGATCCGCGAAGCCGCGCAGGCCTCCGGAGGCGAGCTGACGAACATTCCGCAGATCTACGTGGAGCCCGAACCGAAGCCTGACCAGACGCAGACGGAGGGCGAGGGCACCGGAGAACCCGATCCGTGGGCTGACGATCAGACGGGCGGCACCGCGGGCGGTGACACCGGAACGAGCGGAACCGGGACAACCGGAACGACCGGCGGCAACTGGTGGAACAACATCGACTGGAGCAATCCGATCTTCTGGGGCGTCGACTGGGACCACCCGGAGACCTGGTCGGACGAAGTGCGTCAGGCCGTCGGGAATCCGTGATCTCCCGCACCTGATCGGTGATCGGCAAACGCCAAAAAGAGGCAAATCACGAAGAGCGGTTTGCCTCTTTTCTTGCGGATCCTCCGACGGGATCTCTCCCTCCCGCGGCGATTTCCGCGCCGAGGAAGAGCAGCAGCATCCGGAAATACAGCCGGAGCATGAGGAGCGTGACGGCGGCGAAGGCTCCGTACAGCGGAGAGGCATACGCCCCGACCGCCGTGGGATTGAGCGCCTCGAACGCCATCCATCCGGCGGCAGCCGCGAGCGCGCCCTTCCATGCTCCCAAATCCCCGCCCGACGCGCGGTAGACGAGGAACACCGAACCCGTCAGCGCGGCGAGCGTGCAGAGATGCCCGAGCGGACCGATGCGAAACGGGATCGCGCCGGAGACCGTCAACAGGAACGCGGCGGAGATGATCAGCGCGGCGACGGTCGCCAGGATCGGCTTGAGACGCCGCGCGAGCGGGGATCCCTCGTCCCCTGAAAGGATTCGGCAGAGACCGCGCCGGACAGCGGAGATCCCGCGCGATGCGGACCAGAGCGTCGCCGCCGCGCTTACCGAGAGAAGCGGGATCCCCGGCGTATCGGAAAGCTCTCTCGCGAGCGCGCCGAGGAACGCGTCGAACTCCGGCGGCAGAGGCAGGCGGTCGAGCAGGTCCGCCATATCGTCCGGGAGAAGCGCGCCCGTCAGGCTGAGAAGCAGGGAACAGAACGGCACGGCGGACGTGATGAGGAAAAACGACGCTTCGGCGGCGCGGAGCGTGATCTGATCCCGCCGCGCGGCCCGGATCATGTGCTGCCCGTATTCCGCGAGCGGACGGAGGGACCATACGCGCGTCACTTCGGCCTCCCTTCGATCCGGGATCGGACGCCGGATCGTGATGTTTGCGAATTCAGTATAGTCCGTTTTCCCGAAAATATGCCGGGAGGACAGAAAGGTGGGAACAATGAACGCCGATGTGCGGCCGTATTATCTCGGATGTCATCTCTCCCTCTCGGAGGGCTACGCCTCGATGGGCAGACGCATTCTCGCGCTGGGCGGCGATACGTTCCAGTATTTCACGAAGAACCCGAAGGGCGGCGGAAAGAACAAGGAAGCCGATCCCGCGGACGTCGAGGCGCTCGGGCGGATCATCGCGGAGCACGGGATGAAGATGCCCGTCGCCCACGCGCCCTACACCTACAATCCCTGCTCGCAGAAGCCCGAGGTGCGCGAATACACCCGGGATTCGATGCGCGGGGAGCTCGAATTCCTCGAAAGCCTCCCGGGCTCGCTCTACAATTTCCATCCCGGCTGTCACGTCGGACAGGGCGTCGACGAGGGGATCCGGGTCATCGCGGACATGCTCGATCATGTGCTGTGGGACGGGATGCATTCGAAGGTCCTGCTCGAGACCATGGCGGGGAAGGGTACGGAGATCGGCCGGAATTTCGAAGAGCTCCGCGCGATCCTCGACCGGGTCGATCCGGGCCTGCGGGATCATGTCGGCGTCTGCCTCGACACCTGCCACGTCAGCGACGCGGGCTATCCGGTGCGGGACGATTTCGACGGCGTCCTGCGGGAATTTGACCGCGTGATCGGGATCGACCGTCTCCGCGCGGTACATCTCAACGACTCCATGCATCCCGAGGGCTCCCATAAGGACCGGCACGCGAAGCTCGGTGAGGGGACGATCGGACTCGACGCGCTCATGGACGTCGTGACGCATCCCATGCTCCGCGGACTGCCCTTCTGCCTCGAAACGCCGAACGACGAGGCGGGCTACGCGCGGGAAATACAGACGATCAGAGAAAGGACATCCTATGGAAACGAATGACGTTCAGGGCAGAGGCGAAGTCGGCGAGAAGCTCGTCTCGGCGGCGATGCTCCGGGTGGACGGTCCGGCGGCGGCGGAGATCTCCGGGGATTTTGCAAAGATCCGCGCCCGCATCGACCGCGTCGTACAGTCCCCCATCGCGGACGGCGAGCCGACGAAGGGGCCGATCCACACGGCGGATTACACGGTCAAGCTCCCGGAGGAAGCCGGGCAGGCGCGCGCGGATCAGCCGAGGGAAGGATACAACCCGCTCCTGCGGCAGGCGGCGAAATACGAGGCCCCGTACGCGGCGGTCCCGAGAGTGGTAGGTGACGCGGAATGAATCAGGACATCACGGAAATGACGGCGGCGGAGCTTTCCCGGGCCCTGCACAGGCGGGAGCTCTCCTCCTCGGACGCGGCGGCGGCGTATCTCGGGCGGATGACGCAGACGGAGAGCACCATCCATGCCTACATCACCCCGACGGCCCGGCGTGCGCTCGAAGCGGCCTCCGCGGCGGACGAAATGCTCAAAAACAGCGGCGCGCCTGCGCTCTGCGGGATCCCCTACGCCGCGAAGGACAACCTCGCCGTGGAGGGCGTGCGGATGACGTGCGCCTCGAAGATGCTCGCGGACTTCGTGCCGGACTATACGGCGGCGGTCGTGGAGCGGGCGGACTCGGCGGGATGCGTCCTGCTCGGCAAGACCAATATGGACGAGTTCGCGATGGGCTCGTCGACCGAACGCTCGATCGCGGGTCCGACGCACAACCCGCTCGATCCGGCGTGCTCCGCGGGCGGCTCGTCGGGCGGATCGGCAGCGGCGGTCGCGGCGCGTGAGGCGGTCTGGGCCATCGGGTCGGACACCGGAGGAAGCGCGCGTCAGCCGGCCTCCTTCTGCGGCCTCGTCTCGCTCAAGCCGACCTACGGGCTCGTGTCCCGGCGGGGGATGACGGAGCTCGCCTCCTCGCTGGACTGCGTCTGCCCGATCACGAGGGACGTGACGGACTGCGCGCTCGCCATGAATCTCCTCGCGGGGCGGGATCCGGGCGACATGACGACATTCGATTCGGATGAAGACTATACGCTTGCGCTGACCGGCGGCGTCTCGGGGATGACCTTCGGGATCCCGCGTCCGGAGATGCTCGACGAATGCGAGTCGTCGGTGCGCCGCGCGATGAACCGGGCCGCGAGGATCCTCGAGACCCTCGGCGCGCGGGTGACGGAGGTCGATCTGCCGCTGGAGATGGCGCTCGAGATCTACATGGTCGTCGCGGCGGCGGAGGCATCCTCGAATCTCGCGCGGTTCGACGGCCTCCGCTACGGACTGACGGCGGAAGGCGCCACGGCGGCGGACCGGATGCGCGCGACGCGGAGCGCGGGCTTCGGCGACGAGGTGAAGCGTCGGATCCTCACGGGGGCCTACGCGCTCTCCTCGACATACGGCGGGGGCTACTACCGCAAGATCAAGGCGGCGCAGGCGACGGTCTGCCGGGAGACGGACACGGCCCTCGACACGGTCGACGCGGTACTCCTGCCCACGGCTTCGGGCGTCGCGTTCCGGCTCGGGAGCTATGCCGACAACCCGACCGCCCTGTACCGGAGCGACTGCTTCACGACGGTCGCAAACCTGACGGGCATCCCGGCCCTGCAGATCCCGGGCGGCGGCGACGGTCACCTCCCGGTCGGACTCTCGCTCATGGGAAAGAAGCGCGCGGAGAAGACCCTGTTCCGGGCGGCCTTCGCGCTGGAATCGGAGATGAAACCGTTTGTCGGAAAGGAGGTGGGCCGCGATGCCGTCGGATATGCGAAGCCTTGCTGAACGCTATGAAGCGGTCATCGGCCTCGAGGTGCACGTCGAGCTGAAAACGGGGCGGAAGATCTTCTGCTCCTGCCGCGCGCGCTTCGGGGACACGCCGAACTCCTGCGTCTGCCCCACCTGCCTCGGCATGCCGGGCGCGCTTCCGGTCCTCTCGGACGAAGCGGTCGCGCTCGCGGTGAAGGCAGGTCTGGCCCTCGGATGCCGGATCAACCGCCGCTCGTGGTTCGATCGGAAGAACTACTATTATCCCGACCTGCCGAAGGGATACCAGATCACCCAGCTCGAGCGTCCCGTCTGCGAGGGCGGCGCGGTCCCGATCGAGACCTCCGCGGGGAAGAGGAGCATCCCGCTCATCCGCATCCACATGGAGGAGGACGCCGCGAAGCTCATCCACCGGGGCGCGGAGACCCTTGTCGACTACAACCGCGCGGGCGTCCCGCTCATCGAGATCGTCAGCGAGCCCGCGATGCGCACGCCGGAGGAGGCCAAGGCGTATCTCAATTCCCTGCGCCGCATCCTCAGCTACATGGGCGTCTCGGACTGCCGCATGAACGAGGGATCTCTCCGGTGCGACGTGAACATCTCCGTGCGCCGGCGCGGGGACACCGATCTCGGGATCAAGTGCGAGATCAAGAACGTCAATTCCGTGAACTACGTGGGCCGCGCGCTCGAGGAGGAGATCCTCCGCCAGACCGCGCTGCTCGAAGCCGGGGAGGAGATCCGTCCGGAGACCCGCCGCTTCAACGAGGACACGGGAAAGACTGAGAAAATGCGCGACAAGGAGGGCGCGGTCGATTACCGCTACTTCACCGAGCCGAACCTGCCGCCGATCGTACTGACCGACGAATGGATGGACGCCGTCGCACGCTCGATGCCGCCCATGCCGGACGAGGCCGCCCATGCCCTGACGAGCGAATTCGGTGTGAAACCCGACAACGCCGTCCTCCTCACCGCCTCGGTCCGCCTGACGGACTATTTCACGCGGTGCGCGCGGGCGACGTCTTATCCCGCCGTCTGCGAGAGCCTTTTCGTCGGGGAGGTCCTCGAACGCCTCGACCGGGACGATCCTGCCGAGTACATTTCCCCGGACGCGCTCGCCTCGATCTGCGCACTCATGGGAGAGGGCCGGATCGTGAGCGGACAGGCCAAGCGGCTCGTGCATCTCGCGGCAGAGAGCGGGGAGGACCCCGAGGTCATCGCCGGGCGGGAATCGATGCTCAAGATCTCGGATGAGGAGACCCTCGCCCCCCTCGTCGAGGCTGCGATCGCCGCTTCGGAGAAGGCCGCCGCGGACTATCGGCGCGGAAAGGTCGCCGCGATCCGCCAGATCCTCGGCACCCTGATGCGCGCGAGCGGCGGACGTGCCGACCCGATCGTCGCCGAACGGATGCTCGCCGAGCGGCTGAATAACGGGAAATGAAATTCATATCGGATATCATCAAAAGCTGTCGCACGCCGCGGCGGCTTTTTTGATGCCCGCGTAAAAATCGCATGTCCTCCGCCGGGGAGGGAGACGGGCGGCGGTTCCCGGAAAATAATCGAAAAAAACTTGTTAAACCCTGCGTTTCCCCCTTGATTTTCTAACGCAAATCGGTTATAATATCGATAGCGTGGTGAAAAAGGGTGCCAAAGGGTGCCGAAGGGAGGAAGAAGCGATGCTGCTCGGTCGTGTGACGCATTCTCTGGATGCGAAAAACCGGATCATTATCCCGTCGAAGTTCGCGGAAGAGCTTCACGGAAAGCTGACGCTCTTTCCCTCGATCACCGAGTACTGCATCCAGCTCTACGACGAGCCGGAGTGGCTGAAATTCTACGAGAAGATCACCGCCCTCCCGGACTCCGAGGTGCACGAGCTGAAACGTTACCTCTTTTCCAACTCCACAAGCGTTGTCCCGGATTCCCAGAACCGCGTGCAGATCCCGCAGGAGATGCTGGACTACGCGGGGATCGCGAAGAACGTCATCACGGTGGGCGTCGGCGACTACTGCGAGATCTGGGGACAGGAAACCTACGAACGCGACCGGGTGGCCGAGAAGCCCGCGGGCCTCTTCGAGACGATGAAGAAGCTCGGGCTCTGAGCCGCCCTGCAATACCGGAGAGGTGCGGCGAATGGAATTTACACATGTATCGGTCATGGCGAAGGAGGTCATGGACGCGCTCATGCCGGAGCGGGGCGGCATCTATGTCGACTGCACGGCGGGCGGCGGAGGGCACTCCTTCGAAATCGCAAAGCGCCTCCCCGCGTCCTCACGCCTCGTGTCCTTTGATCAGGATGACGAGGCGATTGCCGCCTGTAAGGAGCGGCTCGCGCCGTTTGAAGACCGCGTGACGATCGTGAAAACGAACTTCCGGAACCTCGCGGCGGCCCTCGATTCCCTCGGCATCGAGCATATCGACGGCGCGATGTGGGACCTCGGCGTCTCCTCCCATCAGCTCGACGACGGGGAGCGCGGATTCTCCTACATGAAGGAAGCGCCGCTCGACATGCGCATGGATCAGACGGCGCAGAAGACCGCGTACGACGTGGTGAACGGCTACGACGAGGGCGAGCTCGTCCGGATCCTGCGGGACTGGGGCGAGGAACGCTTCGCCTCCCGGATCGCCGCAAGGATCTGCGAAAGACGCGCCGTGCATCCCATCGAGACGACGACCGAGCTTGCGGACATCGTCACCGGCGCGATCCCGGCGGCGGCAAGACGGGCGGAAGCGCAGAACCCCGCCAGACGGAGCTTTCAGGCGATCCGCATCGAAGTCAACGGAGAACTCGACGCCATCGCCCCGTCCATCGAGGCGGCGGTCGAGCGGATGAATCCCGGCGGACGGCTCGCGGTCATCACGTTCCACTCCCTCGAGGACCGGATCGTGAAGGACACGTTCCGCACCCTCTCGACAGGCTGCACCTGCCCGCCCGAATTCCCGGTCTGCGTCTGCGGCGGAAAACCGAAGATCCGGCTGCTCTCACGAAAGCCGATTCTGCCGGGCAGGGATGAAATCGAAATCAACCCCCGCTCCCACAGCGCGAAGCTGCGGACGGCGGAGAAGGTATAAAACCAAAACATAATCGATAAGCACGGAAAGGAGGACGCCATGACGGAAGAATACGCGCTCGCCGACAAGCTGAAAAATCAGTTCCGCGGAAGAGGAGCAGCCGTGTCCGGAATGCGCGCGACCTCCACGTCCGAGCTGATGCACCGCGCGGAAATGGGCCGCGATCCCCGGGAGAACGTCTCCGAGGAGGCCTTCCGCGAGCTCCGCGCCAATCCCTCGCGCGAGACGGTGAAGCGAACTGAAGCGCCCCGCCGGGATCCGCGCGATGACAGCGCCGCGCCGTCCAGGCCGATGAAGCAGGCCTCCCGCCGCTCCGACGTCAACGAGGAGATCGCGGGACGCGGACACATCCCGTACGCACCGCCCGCGCCGCCCTCCGATCCGAAATCCGCGAAGGCCGCGAAAAAGGCCGCGAAGAGGCGGGAAAAGGAAAGACGCCGCCGCGAGAAGAAGCGCGAAGAGGCCGCGGCGCAGTCGAAGGAGATTGTGGTCTCCCGCGGGAGCTTCCCGGTGGCGTTCCTCGCGCTCTGCCTCGTCGCCATCGTCGTGATCTTCTCCCTCGTGGAGAGCTTTGCGAAGGTCTATCAGACCCAGAACCGCATCTCCGGCATGGAGGCAGAGCTTGCAGAACTGCGCGAAACGGCGGACGGCCTCCGCCTCAAGCTCGACGAAAAGAACGATATCCGCACCATCCGCGACATCGCTGTAGGCGAGCTCGGGATGACGGAGGAGGAATCCCTGCAGCGGCGCTTCGTCTCGATCTCCGACGGCGAGCGCATCGAGCTGCTGGAGAACGACGCTGAGGCAGGAGAGAATCCGGGCGGCGTCCTCTTCTCCTCGGTCTTCACGTCTCTGCGCGACTTCTTCGAGAGGTTCCGTTAAATATCGGCATACAACGGGCTGCACCGGCTGAGCGGCAGCCCGTTCGTTTTCCGGAATACCCGCGCGCCGAACGGCATAGGATCTCCCGACACCGCCCGCCGCTGTTCCCTGAGGAATGAACATGAACCGAGAAATCAACCGCATCGACCGCATCTCGTCGAAGCGCGTGCGCCTGACCTTCGCCGTGTTTCTGGCGGCGGCGCTCGTGATCGTGGCGCGGCTCGCGAAGCTGCAGATCGCGGATCACGAATACTACGAATCCCGCGTGCTCAACCAGCTTACCCGGGATACGGCGATCACCCCGGAGCGCGGCTCCATCATGGACCGCAACGGAAACATCCTCGCCACCAACAAGACGGTCTACAACGTCATCCTCTCCCCGCACGACATTCAGGAGACCATGAACGCGGACGCGAAGAAGAACGCCGACGACAACCCGGAGAACGACGTGCTCTATACGTGGGAGGACACGGACTACCAGATCTTCTACAACGGGGATCAGCTCGACGAGCTCATCTCCACCGTCCTCGCGGGCTATCTGCCGGGCAAGGAGCGGTCCGAGATCTACGAGCGCGCCCACCGGCTCAACCGCTACTACGAGCTGATCGAGCGGGACGTCGAAGAGGACATCGCCGACAAGATCGAATCGTTCGTGGCGAAGTACAATCTCCGCGACGAGGTGTATTTCGAAGCGTCCTCCAAGCGTTACTACCCGCGCGACGACCTTGCCTCCCATGTGATCGGATTCACCAACTCCGACGGCGTGGGCGTGTACGGGCTCGAAAAGTATTACAACAACGTCCTCGAAGGGACTTCCGGGCGCTACATCCTCGCGCAGGACGCTCAGAACAACGACATGCCCTTCGAATACGAGCGGTTCATCGAGGCGACCAACGGCTACAACATCGTCACGACGCTCGACATGTACATCCAGTACGAGCTTGAAAACCAGCTCGAGAAGACCTATATCGAATCCGGCGCGGCGGACCGCGTGTGCGGCATGGTCTTCGACGTGAACACCTGCGGCATCCTCGCGATGGCGGTCTATCCCTCCTTCAACCTCAACAGCCCGAGCACGCTGGATCCGTATTCCGCGGCTCAGCTCGAATCGACGGGCTTTGAGAAGGGCTCGGACGAATACCTTGCGGCATACAACCAGCTCCTGCTCGCGATGTGGAACAACAAGTGCATCTCCGAGACCTACGAGCCCGGCTCGACGTTCAAGGTCGTGACGACCTCCATGGCGTTCGACGAGAATGTCGTGCACGAGAACGACTACTTCACCTGCACGGGCGCGTACACGGTCGAGGGATGGCCCCGTCCGATCTCCTGCGCGCTCACGTCCGGTCACGGCACGGTCCCGTTCTACTACGGGCTCCAGCAGTCCTGCAACCCGACCCTGATGCAGGTGGCGGAGCGGATCGGGCGCGAGACCTTCTATGAGTACTTTCAGGCGTTCGGCTACACCGGAAAGACCGGCGTCGACCTGCCCGGCGAGACGCGGAACATCTACCACGCCTTCCGCGATTTCACAAATGTTTCCCTCGCCGTATATTCCTTCGGGCAGACCTTCCGTACCACCCCGATCCAGCAGCTCCGCGCGATCACGGCGGTGGCGAACGGCGGATATCTGATGACGCCGCATCTCCTCAAGGAGATCGTGGACGACAACGGCAACGTGATCCAGTCCTATGAGACGAACGTCGTGCGGCAGATCGTATCGACCGACACCTGCGACCGCATCACCGCGATCCTCGAAGAGGGCGTAGCGACCGACGGCGCGGCAAAGAACGCCTACGTCAAGGGTTACCGCGTCGCGGCGAAGACCGGAACGTCCGAAAAGAAGGACGAATTCGACGAGAACGGCAACACGCCGTACCGGGTCGGCTCCACCGTGGCCTACGCGCCGGCGGACGATCCGCAGATCTCGGCGATCATCATCGTCGACAAGCCCCTCGAGGCCGGTCCCTACGGCGGCGTTGTCGCGGCTCCGTATATCTCGAGCCTCCTCTCCTACGTCCTCCCGTACCTCGGCGTCGAGCCGCAGTACACGACGGAGGAGCTGGCGGCCCTCGACGTAACGCTCTCGAACTACGTGGGCGCGACGCTCGAGAACACCATCGCGGACCTCTCGTGGCGCGGCTTCCAGTATGAGATCGTCGGGCAGGGCGACACCATCACGGCGCAGGTCCCGGAGGCGGGCGCGCGGATCTCGAGCGATACGGGCGTGCTGATCCTCTACACGGGCGGCGAGGTCCCGCAGGAGACGGTCACGGTGCCGGATCTCCTCGGCATGAACGCCTACAACGCCAACAACGCCGCGGTGTCGGAGGGCCTGAACGTGACCTTCTCCGGCTCCACGAACGGCACGACGGCGACCGTCATCCGGCAGTATCCGGCGGCGGGCACGCTGGTCACGCGCGGCACGGTGGTCGTGATCGAACTCCGCCACCTCGACGGCACGGACTAAAGATCAGAAAACAGCGGATTTCCAAACAGACGTCCATCCATCAGACGAAAGGGAGGAGATCCGATGAAGAAAGAGAAGTTATGGGAAGACATCCCCGTCCGAGGCACGATCCCGGAGGGGGATATCCGGGAGATTTATTCGGATTCGCGGCGCGTGACGCCCGGCTCGCTCTTCGTGTGCATCCGGGGCTCGCGCGCCGACGGACATGACTTCGCGGCGGACGCCCTGAAACGGGGCGCGGCTGCTGTGCTGGCGGAACGGATGCCCCGGGAGATCGACGCGGATCGGGTGATCCTCACCGACGACACCCGGCGGGCGGAATCGCTCCTCTGGCACAATCTCACGGGACGCGCGGCGGACGGCATGCGCAAGATCGCCGTCACCGGGACCGCGGGGAAGACCACAACGGCCTATCTCACGGCCTCGATCTTCCGCGCGTGCGGCGCCAAGGTGGGATTTGTCACCACGGTGCGCACGGAAGCCGACGGGGCGGAGATCGATCTCGGGGAGAACGGCGGCTCGTCCGTCTGTGATATCCCCGGCGCGATGACGACGCCCGATCCGGAGTATTTCTTCGGCGCGGTGAGGCGGATGCGGGACGCGGGCTGCGATACGCTCGTCTATGAAGCCTCCTCCCAGTCCCTCATGCTCCGCAAGACCTCGGCGATCATCCCGGACGCGGCGGTCTTCACGAATCTCGCGCCGGAGCATCTCGACGCGCACGGGACGATGGAGGCGTATTTCCGCGCCAAGGCCTCGCTCATGCACGGCGTGAAGCGGGCGGTGGTCAACCTCGACGACCGGTGGATGGCGCGGCTCCCGGCGATGTTCCCGAACGCGGAATACCTCGGCTGCACGGCGGCGGGAAATCCCGCGGCGGCGGTGCGGGCGTCGGAGATCCGGGAATGCGGCGCGGATGGGATCTCTTATCTCTGGCAGTCTCCCCGGGCGGCGTTCCGGGTGCGCTGTCCCCTCCTCGGACGGTATTCGGTGATGAATACCGCGGAGGCGGCGGCTGCGGCTTCCTTCTTCGGCGCGGATCCCGAGGAGATACGCGGCGCGCTCGCGGATTTCCGGGGCGTCCCGGGAAGGCTCGAACGAGTCCCGGTGCCGGATGCGGATGCGCCCGCGGTCTTCATCGACTACGCGCACACGCCCGACGCGCTCGACGCGGTGACGGAGCTGCTTGCGAGGCAGGGTCCGCTCACGGTGGTCTTCGGATGCGGAGGCGACCGGGACCGTGCGAAGCGACCGAGGATGGCGGAGGCCGCGCAGAGACACGCCGCGTACGTCGTCGTTACGGAGGACAATCCGCGGGGCGAGGATCCCGACCGGATCTTCCTCGATATTCTCGCGGGCATGGATCCCCACAAGCCTTATGTTCTGATCCCCGATCGGCGGGAGGCCATCCGGCACGCGCTCGACGTCACGGGACAGGACGGGATCGTGCTTCTGGCGGGAAAAGGGCACGAAAAATACGAGATCCGCGCGGACGGCAGGCATCCCTTCGACGAGGCCGCCGTCGTCCGGGAATACGGACAGCGGCGCGGGGACCGGAACAATTGAAAATCTTCGGAAAAATCGAAAAAGATAAAGAACGGGATGCGGAAAGAGCAGGAGAGGACAACATGAGTGTGGAACTGAAGCTGAAAACACTGACGGCGGGCGAGATCGCGAAGGCGGCGGGCGGTGCGCTTGCGCTCTACGGCGGCGCGACGGAGGACGAGGTCGTCCGGGCGGTCGCCATCGATTCCCGGGAAGCCGGAGACGGCATCCTCTTCGCCGCGATCAAGGGCGCGAAGGCGGACGGGAATACCTTCATTCCCCAGGCGTCCTCTGCGGGCTCCGTGTGCTTCCTCTGCCAGTTCGTCCCGGATGAGGCGAAGGAGAGCGGGCGTCCCGTCGCGGCGATTGTCGTGGAAGACACCGTCAGCGCCCTCGGGAAGCTCGCCGCGTACTACCGCGGGTTCACCCACGCGAAATTCGTCGCCGTGACCGGATCGGTCGGCAAGACCACGACGAAGGAATTCATCTACGCCGTGTCCTCCGCCGCGTTCCGCACCTACAAGACGCAGGGCAACTACAACAGCACGATCGGCATGCCGCTGACGATCTTCGGGATCGCGCCCGAGGACGAGGTGGTCGTGCTCGAGATGGGCATGAGCGCGCTCGGCGAGATCGAGGTCATGTCGAAAATCGCGAAGCCGGATATCGCCGTCGTGACGAACATCGGCACCTCGCACCTCGCGTCCCTCGGCTCGCGGGAGAACATCTGCCGCGCAAAGATGGAGATCCGGCTCGGCCAGCCCGAGGACGGGATCCTGCTCCTCAACGCGGACGAACCTCTCCTTGTCGCGGAAGCGGAGCGGATGGCGAAGAAGCCGAAGCTCATGAGCGTCTACAACCACACGGGCGACTTCCGCGCGGTCAATATCCGCCAGAAGGTCGACGGGATCGTCTACGACCT
>CACZSA010000191.1 GCA_902783705.1 uncultured Ruminococcus sp. | reverse complement strand
CGGCCTTGTGCCTTATAATTCAATGAAATCCGTGAAACGGATTTCTACCGCACTTCTTACCTATTCCTTCTTACTTATTCCTTCATCCGCGCCATTCATAATTCTTCATTCCCGATCGCCTCTTCCGTCCATGCTCGCAGGCTGTCCATATCGAGGCCGGTGTACTGCATGATCTCCTCGAGCGTTCCGTGGGGGACGAAGGCTTTATCCTCTTCGATCGCGCGGATGGAGACGGGCTTGCCCCGCATCCAGTCGGCGGCGGCGAGGGTTTCGGCGATCCCACCGGAGCGGATGCCCTCCTCGATGAAGAGGACGCGGTCCGCCGTCTTCACGAGCTCGCGGAATTCTTCCCCGTCCGCTCCGTCCGGATCGGGGGACGGCAGTGGCGCGATCCGTTCGAGGCAGACGACGGTGATCCGACATCCGGGGCAGTCCGCTTCCCGCGCGGCTTCCGCAGCCGTTCCGACGAGGCGTCCGTAGGTGAGGAGCACGGCGCGGCGTTCCGCTTTCGGGTCCCCGAATTCAGCGGACTTCCACGTCTCATGGACGGTCCATTCGCAGCGGTTCACACCCTCCCGTCCATATTCTGCGCCCTTCGGATAGCGGACGACGGTCAGGCCTCCCCGTTCGTGTGCGCGGAGAAGCGCCTCCCGCACGCCGTCACAGGTATCCGGCGACCAGATCTCGATCCCGGGGATCCGGGAGAAGAGCGCGGCGTCGTAGATGCCCTGATGCGTGACGCCGTCGCCGGGGACGAGACCCGCGTGACTCAGGGCCAGCGTCAGTCCGGCTCCCTGCAGGCGCACGTCGTGCCACATCTGGTCGAACACGCGCTGGGCGAAGGTCGCGTACATCACGACGACGGGCCGCATCCCGCCGAGGGCCAGACCGCCCGCCAGCGCGACCGCGTGTTCCTCCGCGATGCCGACGTCGAAGAAGCGGTCCGGGAAGCGTCCGGCAAACGCGCCGAGGCCGCATCCGTCCGTCATCGCCGCCGTAATCGCCGCGGTCCGGGGATCCCGCTCTCCGAGCTGTGCGATCGTCTCGCCGACGACCCGGGTGAAGGAGGGCTTCGGAGGGACTTCGTTCGGATCGGGGATGCCGCGCTCCACGTCGAACGGGCCGACGCTGTGGTACCGCTCGGGGTGCGCCTCCGCGTCGGGATAACCGAGGCCCTTTTTCGTGACGCAATGCACGACGACGGGCGTCGATTTGGTTTTCGCCTCCTCGAAGACATGGATGAGGCGGGGGAGGTCATGTCCGTCGACGGGGCCGATGTATTCGAGTCCGAGCTTTTCGAAGAAGGTCTCGGCTCCGGTCGTGCGCTTGATGAAGTCGCGGACGGCACGCGCGCACCGGACCAGCCCGCCGCCGATGACGGGGATCTTCGAGAAGACGCGCTTGGCGTGGAGCTTGAAGGAGAAGTACCGGGTGCTCGTGCGGATGAGGGAGAGGTGCCGCGAGAGGCCGCCGACGTTCTTCGAGATCGACATGGTGTTGTCGTTGAGCACGATGCAGAGGCGCAGATCGGACCCGGCGACGGCGTTGAGGGCCTCGTAGATCATGCCGTTGGTGAACGATCCGTCCCCGACGACCGCGACAGACCACCGGTTGGTTCCCCGGATCCGTTCGCTCTCGGCGATCCCGGCGGCGACGGACAGGGACGACCCGCTGTGCCCCGCCGTGACGGTGTCATAGGGGGATTCGTCCCGGTTGGTGAATCCGGAGAGGCCGCCCATCTGCCTGAGGGTGTCGAAGCGGTCGGCGCGTCCGGTCAGGAGCTTGTGCGCGTAGGCCTGATGCCCGACGTCGAAGAGGATGCGCTCGTCGGGCGTATCGAAGACGCGGTGCAGGGCGACGGTCAGCTCCACCGCACCGAGGTTCGACGCAAAATGACCGCCGTTGTGAGCGGCGGTGGTGAGGATCCTTTCGCGGAGCTCGGCGGCAAGGGGAGCAAGCTCCCGCTCGTCGAGGGCGCGCAGATCGGCGGGGCAGCGCACGGAATCGAGGACAGCCATCAGCCTTCCTCCTTGGCGAGATTGGTGAATTTGGTGAACCGTCCGATCCAGCCGAGCTTGACCTTGTCGAGGGAGCCGTGGCGGTTCTTCGCGACGATGACCTCGGCGACGCTCTGATCGGCGGTGTTTTCTTTATAGTACTCGTCGCGGTAGAGGAAGAGGACGATATCGGCGTCCTGCTCGATCGCGCCGGAGTCGCGCAGGTCGGACAGCATCGGGCGCTTGTCGGGGCGGTTTTCGGGACCTCTCGAAAGCTGGGCGCAGCAGATGATCGGGACCTCGAGCTCCTTGGCCATGACCTTGAGGCTTCGGGAGATATCGGCGACCTCCTGCACGCGGTTGTCCTGATGGCGCTCGCCCTGCACAAGGCCCAGATAGTCGACGACGACGAGGCCGAGGTTCTTGACGCGGCGCAGCTTGGACTTCATGGCGGTGACGGTGATGCCGGGGGTATCGTCGATGAGGATCTCGGCTTCGGACAGGCGGGAGGAGGCGTGCGCGATGGCGTTCCAGTCCTCGCCCTGCAGGTCCCCGGAGCGGAGCTTGTAGCTGTCAATCTGCGCCTCGGAGGAGAGCATGCGGTTGGCGAGCTGTTCGGCGGACATTTCGAGGTTGAAGACGCAGACGGTCTTGCCCGTCTTGAACGCGGCCTCGGTGGCGATGTTCATGGCGAAGGCCGTCTTGCCCATGCCGGGACGCGCGCCGATGAGGACCAGGTCCGCCTTGCCCATGCCGACAATGACCCGGTCGAGCGCGGAGAATCCCGTCGGGGTGCCGCGCAGGGCTTCCGGATCGTTCGCGAGAACCTGCAGGTGCTCGTAGACCTGCAGAAGCGCGTCGCGGATATGGATGAAGTTCTTGTTCTCGCGGCCCTCGGCGATGCGGTAGATCCGTCCCTCGGCGAATTCCACGAGGCGTTCGGCGTCGTCGTCCCCGGCGTATCCGGCTTCGGCGATGTCCTCTCCGGCGCCGATGAGGTCGCGCAAAATGGCCTTGTCGCGCACGATCTTCGCGTAGTCCTTGGCGTTCGCCGCCGTCGGGACCGTCTCCGCGACAAGCTTGAGGTATTCTCTTCCGCCCGCCTCGTCGTAGGTTCCGCTCTTCGTGAGCTCTTCGATCAGCGTCACGACGTCGATGCTCTTCGATTTCAGATACATCGACTGCATCGCGCGGAAGATCCCGCTGTGCTCGGGCAGGTAAAAATCATCCGCCGTGATCAGCGAGGCGATCGTGTCCATGCATACCGGATCGATCAGGATCGACCCGAGCAGGGACTGCTCCGCCTCCAGCGAAAACGGCATCCGTCTGTCAAGTTCTGCGTTCATGGCTTAGTCCTTAGAAGGGGGATACGGTCGCTTTCTTGAAAGAAATCCTGTTTTGCAGGCAAAACCGCAAAGAACTTTACAATGGGGAAAAGCATCGCTTCACCAATTTAGAGAAGCAGCCTGATATTGTACAGAGCATCCCCAATTCATAATTCGTAATTCTTAATTCGCAATTCTCAATTTTCCCCGTCGCCGTAGACGAGTACGTTCAGCTTCCCGGCGATTTCGGGGTAGAGCTTCACGTCGACGGTGTATGTACCGTAGGCCTTGATGGGGGAATCGAGAACGATCTTGCGCTTGTCGACTTCGATCTGATACTGGGCGGCGAGGGCGTCGGCGATGTCCTTGTTGGTCACGGAGCCGTAGAATTTCCCGTCCGCGCCCGCCTGGATGCGGATCTTCACGAGCAGGGCCTTGAACTTCTCGGCGGTGTCCCGCGCGGCCTGCTTTTCGAGCTCGATGCGTCTGGCCTTCGCGGCTTCCTTGTTCTTGATATCGTTGAGGATCTTGGAATCCGCCTCCACGGCGAGCTTCTTCGGGAGAAGGAAATTCCGCGCGTATCCGTCGGACACGTTGATGAGATCGTCCTTCTTGCCCTGACCCTTGACGTCCTGTAATAATACGACTTTCATACTGCATAACCCTCCGTTTTGTTGCTGAGTCTCGTTTTCTGCTTATACGTGCTTATCGATGGCTTCCTTCAGCCTCCGCACGGCCTCTTCCAGTCCGACGTCCGTCAGTTCGGTCGCAGCCCCGTCGAAGTGACCGCCGCCGCCGAGCTCCTCCATGATGAGCTGGACGTTGATCGTGCCGTCCGAGCGGGCCGAGATCTTCGTCGATCCGCCGCGGCACATGCACGCGAACGCCGCGCGCACGCCGTCGACCATGATGAGGTTGTTGACCGCCTTCGCCGCGACGACCGGATTGGCGTCCGCCTCGGTCTCCACGCCCGCGATGACGCAGGACCCGCGGTAGATTTCGGCGTTCCGGCGGAACTGCGCCTCGCCCGAGTAGTCCTCGAAGCTCTCCTTGAAGAGCTCGCGGACCGCCCTCGGATCGGCGCCCCGGTCGCGGAGATACATTGCCGCCGAGAAGGTCCGGGTGCCGGTGTTCATCGTGAACTGCTTCGTGTCGAGCGCGATGCCCGCCAGAATGACGCCCGCCTCCGCCCCGGACAGATCATCCCGCGGCAGGACCTGTTCGAGCATCTCGGAGATCAGCTCGCAGGCCGAGGACGCGGACGGCTCGATGTATTCGACGTCCGGCTCCTTCTCGAATTCGGCGGTCTTCCGGTGGTGGTCGATGATCGCCAGCTTCTCCGCGCGGGCCGCCAGCTCCGGCGACTCCACGATCTTCATGTTGTTTACGTCCGCGATCACGACGAGGGTACCCGTCTCGAGCAGATCCAGCGCCTGCGCCCGGTCCACGAAGATCCCGAGGAATTCCTCCTCGCCTTCGAGCATCCGCCGCGCGCCGATGATGTCCCGGTTCGCCGTGTCGATCACGATATTGACCCGCGCGCCGCAGTACATCGCGATCTTCGCCAGTCCCACGCACGAACCGAACGCGTCGTAGTCCGCGCGCGTGTGGCCCATGATGAGCACGTTCGACGCGGCCTTCATCTGCGTCATGAGCTGGTTCGACACCACGCGCGCCTGCACGTTCGACCGCTTCTGCACGGACCGCGTGATCCCGCCGAAGAATTCCGTCGCGTCGTCGCTCTTCACGACCGCCTGGTCGCCGCCCCGCTGGAGGGCCAGTTCAAGCGCCGCGTGTGCCGCCCGTTCCTTCTCCTCGTAGGTCCCGTGGACGCCGGAGACGCCCATCGATACGGTCAGCGGCAGGCTCGTGTCGCCCACCCGGACCGCCCGGACCCGGTCGAGGATGTCGAATTTCGCCGCGACGAGCTCGTCCAGCACGCGCGTCTGCGTGATGAAGAGATACTTGTCGCGCTCATATTCCTTCAGAATGCCGTTGTAATTGTCCGCCCACTCGCGCAGGACCGAATCCACGCGCGCCGCCGCCGGACGGTATTCCTCGCTGTCATACTGCATCATCTCGCCGAGGTTGTCGATCATGATGTAGCAGACCACGGCCTCGTCGCCCGCGCGGAGGGTCCGCAGCTCGTCGAGCTCCGTCGTCTCCGTCGTCAGCACGAGGGCGAAGTCCTCCTCGTCCGTCTTGATGTGGCTGTATTTCGCGAGGAAGGAACGTCCCTCCGCCTCGATCCGCGCCCCGGCCTCCCCGGTCTCCCCGCGGATATCCGACAGCGTGACGCCGAAGAGCTCCTTGACGCTCTCGCCGTAGAGCTTGTTCTTCGCGGAATAGAGGACCTCCGTCGCGTTGTTGTACCAGATGATCCGCTCGGACGAATCGCAGATAAAGACCGGCGTCGTCATCTTCACGACCGCGTCAAACATGATGCGGCCCATGACCGGAGCGAGATTTTCGTCCCGCGCGCCGAGTCTGCGCCTCTCGACCACGAGGAGCGCGAAGAGCACGACGATCAGATAGAGCGCGAGGACCGCCGCCCCGCATTTGAGCGCGCCGATGTTCAGTCGCGCGACGCCGAGGGCATAGAGAACGATGCAAATCACCGCCGCGGCAACAAGCACGGCGGCCGTTTCTTTACGGACCCCGCGCAGATCGTTGTTCGCGGAACGAGGAGATTTTTTCTGCTTAATGTTCTTTGGCATAGTCTTAGCCTTTGTGTAGTTGAAATCGGAAGAAAAGGCGAATTATGAATTACGAATTATGAATTATGAAAGAAAGAAGTGCTGCACAAACACCCCGAACCCGCACAATAAGTCCGCCAGAAGGCCGAATGACATTGGACAGCTTCTCTGATTTGGTGAAGCAGACCATGCCCTCCTTGTGAAGTTCTTTGCGGTTTTGCCTGCAAAACAGGATTTCTTTCAAGAAAGCGACCGTTTCCCCTTCCAGTAGTTCCGGATTACAGAATACGCCCCGATGGCGGAGGTGACGAGGAGGAAGGGGTAGGCGCGGAGCGTCACGAAGGCCACGAAGAGGAGGATCGCGGCGAGAGCCCGTTCGCGGGTCATGTAGAAGAGCCGCTCCTCGAGCCAGTCCGTGATCCCGCGGATGCCCACCGCCGCGCAGGGGAGGGCCAGGATCAGAAGCGCGTTCACCAGCGTCGCATGCAGGAACGGAAAGACGGACGCCGGCGTGAAGAGCGCCGGGATGAAGATCAGCGCATACACCGCCGCATAGGAGAACGGCATCGTCACCCCCGCGTGCTCGTCCGTAAAGACCTCCGGACAGCCGATCAGCGTGAACATCCGCCGGATCAGCCGGTCAGCCGTCCACGCAATCACCACGCAGATGATCCCGAATCCTGCGGGCGCCAGCATGATCGCCTCGCGCGCCATGCTCCGCAGCACCACCAGATCCGGCTGGATCGCCACGGCTCCCGCACGCGCCACGAGCGACTCGTACACCCGCGCGATCGCCGCAGGCGCCGCCTCCATATACGCCGCTGCAAAGCCCGAAAAGCTCCCGTAATCCAGCGCGATCCGCACCGCCAGGCATAACGCCAGCGATACCGCCGCCGCGACCGATAACGACGCCATCCGGCGGAACCGCGTCTCCTTCGTGATGAGCGAGACCGCGAAGACATACGACATGAACAGCAGCGCAAGGCTCAGCGCGCACGCTACGGATAGCCGCGCCCTAAAGAGGAGCATCGCGCCGAACATCACCGGCGTCGCAAGCAGGGACGCCACCTTCCGCCAGAGAAGGATGATCTGCGCGTAGAACATCACCGCCAGCGGGATGAACGGCAGGGATGCCGCGATCCCCGCAATGTTCTGCGAGGCGAGCGGCTCTTCCGGGATCGCCGGGGACGCAAGCCGCGCCGCAGCCGCTCCCGAGACCGCCGCGAACAGGATGAAGAGGACCGCCATGGGCCAGCGCATCGCAGGGAGATCGTCCCGCCTGCGCATGACGGAAAAAACGACCGAAGCCATGCGTCCTCCTTCTCCGGGTCCTGCCCGATGTGCCAGTTTGCCTATTGTATCTTATTCATTATACCACATTTCGTCCGGGATTTCTACGGGGAATCGGAAATTCTCCGCATAAACCGAAGAAAATTCACAAAGTCCCGCCGCAGAAACACGACGGGACGCCGGAGCATAGGAAAAGACCCGGGGTAACTGGCCCCCGGGTCCTTCGCTTGGGTTATCTTTTAAGTTGATTCTTTTTTAGTAAGAGGACTTGAAAGATGAATT
>CACZSA010000190.1 GCA_902783705.1 uncultured Ruminococcus sp. | reverse complement strand
CGCAATGATGTTCCGCTCGCGTCCCCAGCGCCGCTGCTGTTCGATGTACGCCTCCTGCCGGGCGATCTCGCGCTGCTGGAGCTCGTATTTTTTCTCGGCCTCGACGCGGTCCTTCTTTTTCAGCTCCGCGTAGTCCGAGTATTTCGCCTTGTACAGCTTCGCGCGCCCGTGCTCGATGTCGAGGGTCTTGTTCGTCACGCGGTCGAGGAAAAGACGGTCGTGCGAGACGAGGAGGACGGTCTTCGATTTCGGGTAGGCGGCGAGGTGTCCTTCGAGCCAGAGCATCGTGTCGAGGTCGAGGTGGTTCGTCGGCTCGTCGAGGATGAGGATGTCCGGCTCGCGGGAGAGAAGCCGCGCGAGGGCGAGACGGGTGCGCTGACCGCCGCTGAGGGTGGTGACGGACCGGCCCCAGGTCTCCTCCCCGAAGCCGAGGTTCGCGAGGATGCTCCGGCAGCGGGATTTGTAATACAGGCCGCCGTCCCGGATGAAGCGGGCGTTCGTGGCCTCGTATTCGGCGGAGAGGCGGGTCACGGTCTCTGCGTCGGCGGACTCCGCGAGGGAATCGAGGGAGGACTGGAGCTCGGCGAGGCGCACCTCGGCGCGGCAGAGATCCGGGAAGACGGCGACCATCTGCCCGAAGACCGTGCGGTCGACCGGGGAGAGGGAATCGTCCTGCGGGATGTCCTCCGGGATGGCGCGTCCGTCGGCGTCGACGATGTTGAAGGCGTCGTCCTGATGGAGCATCCCGACGATCTTGTTCTTCGCGATATAGATCTCGCCTTCGTCCGGGGCGTAATCCCCCGCGATCATTTTGAGGAGCGTGGATTTGCCGCTCCCGTTGACGCCCACGATGGCGAGCCGGTCGCCCTCCTCGAGCGAGAACGAGATATTTCCGAGGATCTCCCGGTCCCCCACGCGGTAGGCGAGGTTGTTTGTGCTGATGGAAATCATAAAGGTCCTGCTTAATCGTTAGTATAGTTGGTGAAGGAGAGGAATGCGAGGAGAAAAATGAGAATTCAGATTCCGAAAAAGCGCCGCCCCTGTGTGCGGAGCGGCGCGATGGTGCGGGATGCGTTTACCGCGCGTTATGGCCGCGGCCGGGGATCGTGTAGGCGCGGGTGGCGTCTGCGGATGCCTGCGGCTGCTGCGGCTGACGGTTCTGCGCGTTCGCCTGATTCTGCTGCTGACGGGCGCGCTGGGCGTTGGCCTGATAGTAGTTCTGCTGCGTGCCCTGCTGCGGGTACTGCGCATTCGGATTCTGCGGGCGGGCGGTCTGGCGCGGGGTGCCGTCAGCGTTGTAGTAGGTCTGGCCCTGCTGCGGGCGCGGACGCTGGGTGCGGATCGGGTTGCCGTTCGCGTCGTACCGCACCGGACGTGGCGCGCGGTTCTGCTGGTTATTGTAGCCCTGCCCGCTGTAGCCCTGTCCGTTGTAGTTCGGGCGGCGGTTCTGAGCGGAGCGGTTCTGGCCCTGCTGACCGTAGAGGCGGTCGTCGTAGTAGGCATTGTTGTTCTGCGCCGTGCGTCCGCGGCGGAAGATGTACTTCTGCATGATCGCGGCGACGTCGTCGTTGAAGAGCGCGGCGATGAAGAGGATCACGAACAGCGCGAGCAGGATGAGGGCGATGATGAGGATCGTCTTGAGGATCCCGACGATGATGCCGCCGAGGGATGTGCCCTTCTCCTCCGCGTCACCCCGGGCGTTCGCTGCGTCGGTTGCGGCGGGCGTCTGGGCGGGTGCGTCTCCGCTCTGGGCCGGGGCGGTTTCCTGCTTCATCTCCCGGAGCATGAGGATCGAGAGCTGGGTGACGGCCTTGCGGATGGCGGTGTCGATGCGTCCGGCGGCGAAGTCGTCCTCGATGTACTGGTCGCGGACCTCTTCGAGGGCGGTATTGTCGATGACCTCGCTGACCCCGGTGGAGGGGACGAGGAAGAAGGACTTGTCCTCGGAGGCGACGACGATGAGGATGCCCGTCGGGAGCTTCCACTCGCTGTACAGGGAGCGGGCGTACTTGCCGATCTCGATGCCGTTGGTCGATTTCACGGTGCAGACGGCGATGACGGCCTTGATCTCGGAGGCGAGGTCCGCGTTCTTTTCCTTGATCTGCTTGACGGTCTGCTCGGAGAGGACGGCTGCGTCGTCGGCGATGTAATCGGTGGGCGTCGGGTATTCGATTTCGGCGAAGACGGGGAGCGCGAGCGCGGACATGACCGCGAACAGGAGTATGAACGCGGCGATCCGGCGCACAGATACGGAGATTTTCATAAGGCGCGTGTCCTTTCCGGGAGGTTAAGAATTGATATTGATGAGCTTCTGCTTGAGTTCGTTCTCGATGCGTCCGAGCTCGGCCTCGGCGGCGATGCGCTTCTCGCGGCCTTCCTTCTGGATGGTCTGGATGTCGTTGAGGGTGTTGATGAGCTCTTCGTTGGTGTGGGTGAGGGTCTCGATGTCGACGATGCCGCGCTCCGCTTCCTTGGTGACGGCGACGGTGGCCTGATGCAGGGCCTCGCTGTTCTTCTTCAGGAGCTCGTTCGTCATGTCGGTGACGAGCTTGCCGGCCTCCATGGCCTGACGGGAGTGCTCGATGCCGAGGGCGATGACCATCTGG
>CACZSA010000189.1 GCA_902783705.1 uncultured Ruminococcus sp. | reverse complement strand
TACAACGCCGGCGGTCAGAGCATGGGCATCTACAAGAACGGCGAACAGGTCGCGAAGGCCGGCATCAACCTCGGCGATCAGTTCGGCACCGGCACGCCCGATCAGTTCTTTGAACAGGTCAACATGGTCGAGACCCTTCGTTTCGGCTCCTGGCTCTGCGCTTGGTGGCAGTACGGCGATTACGAAGGCATGATCGATGACTTCGAAATCTACAACGAAGAACTCAACCCGCTCGAAGTGAAGTACCTCTTCACCGGCAAGCCGGAAGCTCCCGCGGAAGAACCCGCCGAAGAGCCTGTGGAAGAACCCGTTGAAGAGCCCGTCGAAAATCCCGAACCCGAACAGGTACCCGCGGAAGAGAATCCCGTCGTCGAAGAACCCGTCGTGACGGAGCCCGAGGAAGCCGTTCAGGAAGAGATTTCCGTCAGCGTTGAGCTCGAGCAGAAGGAAGAAGCGCCGCAGACCTTCGACTTCGGCGTGATCGCCCTCGTTGTCTCCGCGCTCTCCGCAGGTGCCGCGCTCTCCATCCGCAAGAGAAAATAAACCCATAAAGACATGAAACCGGGGACGCAGCCCAGTCCGTTGAACGAGCTGCGTCCCCCTTTCCAATATGATCCGCATTCTGATTGAACCATGAAAAAACTGACACGCGCGATCCTCTCCGTCCTCCTCCTCGCCTCCCTCGCCGTCTCCTGCGCACGGGAAAATCCGCCCGCTGCGCTGACGCAGGAGGTGCCCGACGACCCGGCCGGAGAGATCGACGCCGGAGAATCCGACATGAATCCTTACGCATATCTCGGCGCAAACTATACCGAAGAGGGCGGCGCGCTCAAGGCGGCTCCCTCGACCGACGACAAGACCGTCGACATCTTCTCGGGCGCGTTCCTCATCCCCGAATCCACGGGTTCGGACAGCTGGTCGGCGGAGATCACCGTCACCCTCGACACGCTCCACTCCGGGGCGGGTCTTCTCTTCTGCGCATCCGCGTCCGACGCGTATGACGGCGTCGAAGGATACGCCTTCTTCGTCCGCGACAAACGCGCCTATCTCTACGATCTGACGGGCTCCTCCGCCGCGGGCATGGTTCCGCGCGAGCTCGCCCACAAATCCGTCGAACGTCCCCGGACCGGTACCCCCTTCCGCCTCCGCGTGGAAAAGGCCGGCAAGACCTACCGCTGCTACTACCTCGACGACATGGAGGGCGTGGAGCCGTGGCCGGAATTTGAATACATCCTGACCGAGCACCGCGGCACGGGCGTCGGCGCGGTCGACAACGGGCACGGCGCGTCGTTCGATTCGCTCGCCGTCACCCCGCGGGAATCCGTCAAATCCGACGGTGCGAAGTACACCAACCCGGTCTTCCGCGATTCTCAGGCGGCGGACCCGGGCGTCTTGAAAGTCGACGGAAAGTACTACTGCTACTCGACCTCCGCGCCGATCGGCTACTTCGTCTACGTCTCGGACGATCTCGTCCACTGGTCGAACGAGGGACTCTGCATGAACGAGGCGTGGGGACTCTCCCGCAGCGGCTATTACTGGGCGCCCGAGGTGGTGCAGCGCGCGGACGGCAAGTTCGTCATGGTCGCCTCGGTGGAGGAACACCTCGGCTTCGCCGTCGCGGATTCGCCGCTCGGTCCGTTCATCCCGGAACCCCGCTGGACCTTCGACAAGACGATCGACGGACACATCTTCCTCGACGAGGATGGACACGGCTACCTCTTCTGCGTGAGCTGGCGCGAGGGACATGAGTACGGCATCTGGGCCTACGCGCTCGAGGACGACCTTGTGACCGTCAAGCCCGAGACCGAGGTGCAGGTGATCCGCCCGACGGACGCCTGGGAACAGGTCAGCGGGCGCGTGACGGAGGGTCCGTTCGTGCTCAAGCATAACGGGAAATACTACCTCACCTACTCCGGCAACGGCTACGACGCGAAGGAATACGCCGTGGGATACGCCGTCGCCGATTCCCCGCTCGGTCCGTATGACAAGTACGGCGCGAACCCGATCCTCTCCTACACCTCGAAGCTCTACGGCCCCGGGCATCACAGCTTCACCACCTCGCCCGACGGCTCCGAGCTCATCATCGTCTATCACACGCACGCCTCGACGACGGCGGTCCACCCCCGCACGATCTGCATCGACCGCGCGCGCTTCGCTCCGACCGCGTCCGGCGTCGACCGGCTGGAGATCTTCGGGCCCACGCACACCGCGCAGGAGGTCCCGAAATGAGAGGCAGATATCCCTTCGCCATCCTGCTTTCGCTGGCCCTCTGTGTCCTGCTGACGGCCTGCGCGGGAAAACCGGAAGCGGAGATCCCGCAGGACACGCCCGCCCAGGCGGCGGAGAACGGACATTCCGAGGCACGCGGAGGCTGGGAGCCGGTGACCGTCATCTCCTCCGAGGGCAGCGGCTATACGCTCATCCGCCCGGACGCAGCCGACCCCGACGAGCTCGCCGCGGCGCAGACCGTTTTCAGCGCGGCGCAGCAGAACTACGGCGTGCGGATCGCGTTCGAGACGGATTTCGTCAAGCCGGACGTCGATCCGAATACCGCGGATCCCTATGAGATCTGCGTCGGGCTGACGAACCGGGACGCGGAACTCGAAAAGCTCCGCGAGAGGCTCGGTCCGAACCACTTTGCGATCGCCAATCTCGAGACGCGCGTCGTCCTGCTCGGCGATACGCCCGCTCTCACAAAGCTGGCGGCGGAGGTCTTCGTCCGCGATTTCATGAACGGGGACGCATTCGTCCTCGACAAACAGGAGGCTGTCATGATCTACGAAGCTGAACCCACCTTTGAAAATATCTCCTTCAAGAACCCCGTCTGCCCGTCCGGCGCGGATCCGTGGGTCATCCGGGATCCCGATACGGGCAAGTACTATTACTGCTACTCCGGCGGCAACGGCGTCTGCGTCAACGAGATCGCCGACCTCGCGCACATCACGGCGGAGGGCGGCACGAAGGTCTACACTGCGCCCGAGAATACGATGTACTCGAAGGAATACTGGGCGCCGGAGCTCCACAAGCTCGACGGCAAGTGGTACATCTACGTGGCGGCGGACGACGGGGACAATTTCAACCACCGGATGTACGTCCTCGAATGCACGGGCGAGGTCCCGACCGACAAGTTCAAGATGGTCGGCAAGCTCACCGACGCGACGGACAAATGGGCAATCGACGGCACGGTCGCGACGATCGACGGCGAGCACTATTTCGTCTGGTCCGGCTGGGAGGGCGATGAAAACGTGGCGCAGAACCTCTACATCGCGCACATGAAGAGCCCGACCGAGATCGATTCCGCCCGCACGATGCTCTCCCGTCCCGAATTCGTCTGGGAAAAGCTCGGCGGACGCCCGACGATCAACGAAGGCCCGGTCGCCCTCGCGAAGGACGGCGCGGTGCACATTATCTATTCTGCCTCCGGAAGCTGGTCCGATTTCTACAACCTCGGCAAGCTGACGTGGCGGGGAGGCGATCCCCTCGACGCGGCGAACTGGACCAAGTCGAAGGAATCCGTCTTCACGAGAACCGACGCCTGCTTCGGACCCGGTCACTGCTCGTTCACCACGGCGGACGACGGCACGACCTGGATCGTCTATCACGGCAACCTCGTCTCCGGCTCCGGCTGGGGCGGACGTTCCGTCTGGACGCAGCCGATCGCGTGGGACGGCGACGAACCCGTCCTCGGCGCGCCCGTTTCCCCGAAGGAAGCGCTCACCCTGCCCGTCGCGGTCTACTCCGCCGAGCATGTGAAGAGCGCCGAATGATCCCGTAAAGAAAAGCACCCGCCCGACCCATTTCAGAAAGGAGACTCCCATGAAAAAGACAATCGCCCTCCTCCTCGCCGCCCTGATGCTCGCCGGATCCCTCGCGTCCTGCTCGGAGACGACGAACACGGAAGATCCCGCCCCGACGCCGACCGCCGACGCGGATCCGACCGCCGTGACGGAGGAAGAGGAAACCGAAGACCCGAACGCGCGGATCGAAAGCGGTCTGGAAGCCGCGGACTTCGAGGGCTACACGTTCCAGATCTATATCCACAACACCATCACGAACGACTTCGAGGCCGAAGAGATCACGGGCGAACCCGTGAACGACGCGGAATATGAGCGCATGATCACGGTGCAGGACAAGGGCAACTGCGAGATCGTCCCGCTCGTCATCGCGGCGGACAACCGTCAGGGACAGAAGGCCCTCGGCACCTCCGTCCAGGCGGGCACGAATGACTACGACCTTGTCTGCCTCTCGGGCTATTCCTCCTGCAACGCGCTCGTGGAAGGCTATCTGACGAACCTGTTCACGGTGAAGAACCTCGACCTCTCGAAGCCGTGGTGGGACCAGTACTGCACCGAAGAGTGCACCTTCAAGGACGCGGTCTACCAGATGACCGGGGACATCTCGATCGGCGACAACCGCGCGACCTTCTGCTACTTCTTCAACAAGAACATGGCGGAAGTCTACAACCTGCCGAATTTCTATGACATGGTCGACAACTACACCTGGACCATCGACAACTTCCGCGAGTTTGCGGAATCGGTGGACTCGAACCTCGACTATGACAACGACGGCAACCACATCAACGACAAGGAAGACATCTACGGCATTTATATCTGGGACGACATCATGATGGGCATCGTGAACGCCTCGGGCATCAAGTGCTGCACGATCAACGAGAACGGCGAGCTCGAGCTC
>CACZSA010000188.1 GCA_902783705.1 uncultured Ruminococcus sp. | reverse complement strand
GTCTTTTTCGTACATTTCGTTGTTGTTCAATTTTCAATGAGCGATTCGCTGTCTGTGGAGCTCCCGCTCCGTGACAGCTTGTTTATTTTACCACATCTCACACCCTTTGTCAAGGGGTTTCTCAAACTTTTTTCAAAGTTTTTTCGGAGATCGTGGTTCGCTTTCCCGTTCGCTCGGGCTTACACCCGCTCTCCCCGGACAGCTCCGCTATTCTATCACTTTCTCCTCTGCTTGTCAACCCCTTTTCGCGATTTTCCGGCGATTCTGCATCTTCGACGAATACGCGGGGGCTTTTCCGTGCACACTTTGGATATGATTACAACTTGCCTTTACACCGTTCTCATCTATCTGTTCCTTCTCATCGTCATTCGCCTGATGGGGAAGCGGCAGATCGGGGAGCTCCAGACCTCGGAGTTCATCATCACGATCCTCCTCTCCGAAATCGCCTCCGCGCCGATCACGACGGAACAGTTCCCGCTCATGCACGGGCTCGTCTCCGTCCTCATCCTCCTCGCCCTCGAGCTTCTGATCTCCTCCGCCCTGCTCCGCTTCAACGGCCTGAAAAGGCTCTTCTACGGCTCGCCCTCCATCGTCATCCGCCGCGGCGTGATCGACGTGCGGGAGATGCGGCGGAACCGGATGGAGATCGACGAGCTCCTCTCCGAGCTGCGCCAGAAGGGATTCTCCGACCCGTCGGACGTCTATTACGCGATCCTCGAGGATAACGGAAAGCTCTCGGTCTTCCCCGCCGCGTCAAAGGCCCCGGCCGTGCCCGCGGATCTGAACCTCACCCCGGACGAGCACGGCATCGCGCACGTCTGCGTCGTCGACGGGCGGATCATCGACAAAAATCTCGCCCTCGTCGGCTGGGACCGCGCGCGGCTGGACAGGGAGCTTGCCCGGCGCAGCCTCGACGTCTCCCACGTCTTCGTGTTCACGGTCGACGATCTCGGGCAGATCACCTGCGTGAAAAAGGAATCCGCCGGGACCTGACGTCTCAGCGGATTTTCTTCTATATTGATTGTACCTGTTTTATGCGGCTCACATGAATTCCGTCACGCCGTCCTCGCAGAAGAGCTTCGTGCGGGTGATGACGTGCCAGCCGCGCTCGCCGGAGACGCCGAATTCCCGCTCGACCGCCTGGACGATGTACTCCGGATTGAGGTAATTCGCCTGCTCCGCAGCGGTCACCGCGGTCACGGTGAGGGTCCCGTCGCCCGCTTCCGCCCGGAGGGACTTCATGAGCGTCGTGATATCCACTTCTTTTTCGCCGCTCTTCGACTTCTTCATCATCACGACCGGGGCGCGGAAGAGGTCTTCGATCTTCCCGGCGGTCTCGGGGCTCACGTTGACGTTCCGCCATTCGATCACGTTTTCAGCCCACTTTGCGTCGGTCAGCTTGCCCTTCTGCTCGTAAACCGCCGTGATTTCGATCCCGTTCGGCATCACCGCGGAGAGGCGCTCCAGGATCTCGGCGTTCGAGACGGCCTTCATGAGGCGGATATCGAGGATCTCGGCGTCGCCTCCGCATCCGACGGACAGGGGCGTCCCGAACACGAGCTTCGGCTTGGGGTTGAAGCCCTCGGAGTAGTAGACGGGCAAGCCGGACCGCACGATCGAGCGCATCACAGTCTTCGCGAGGTCGAGGTGGGAGATATAGAGCATCGCGCCGAATTTGCGGAACCGGATCCGGATCTGGCGCGCGGGCTTCACCGGACTCTTCGCGGGCGCGGGTTCGGCGGGCGTCTCGGGGGCCTCTCCCTCCGCCGCCTTGGTGATCCGTCCAGCGCTGTCGGAGCTCTCAGGATGACCGGGGCACCAGCGGCAGTACTGCTTATCGACGAGGCGGTTGACGCCGCATCCGGAGCAGTGCTCGCGGCAGCTCGGCGTGGCGATCGCCTCCTGCGCCTTGTGACGCTCGGAGAGAAGGAAGGACTTCGTGACGCCACAGGAGATCATATCCCACGGGAGGATCTCGTCGTCCGGGATGGTCCGGTTGGCGTAAAACGCGGGATCGATCCCCGTCGCCGCGAAGATGTCCATCCAGCCCTCATAGGAGAAGGTGTCCTCCCACGCGTCGAAGCGGACATGACGGCGGAGCGCCTCCTCGAGCGCGCGCCCCAGTCTCCGGTCGCCCCGCGCGAACACCGCCTCGATGCGGGACACGGTGGCGTCGTGATAGTTGTACCGGACCTTGCGGTCGGTGATCTTCGAGGACAGGAACGCCTGCTTCTCCTCGAGCTCCTCGGGCGTGTTCTGGCGCTCCCACTGAAAGGGCGTATGCGGCTTCGGGATGAAGCACGCGACGGACAGGGTGACCTGCGGCTGGCGGGCCTTGTTCCTCCCCGGCGTGCGGTAGTATTCGTCGACGACGTGCGAGGCGAGGGTCGCGATCCCGGCGATGTCGTCGTAAGTTTCGCCCGGCAGGCCGTCCATGAAGTACAGCTTGATCTGGTTCTTCCCGGCCTCGTACGCGACGCGGCAGGCACGGAGGATCTCCTCCTCGGTGATGTTCTTGTTGATGACGTCGCGCATCCGCGGAGTCCCGGCCTCCGGCGCGAAGGTCAGGGTCGACGAGCGCACGGACGAGATCTTGTCCATGAGCTCCTTCGTGAACGAGTCGGCGCGCATGGACGGCAGGCTGAGGTTGACCATGGCGTCGTTCGTCCAGCTGAGGAGCAGGTCGGTGAGCTCGCTGATCTTCGTATAGTCGGAGATCGAGAGGGACGAGAGGGAGATCTCGTCGTAGCCGGAGTTCTCCACCATTGTCCTCGCGATGCAGTCGAGGGTTTCGGGCCGCTTTTCACGCACGGGACGGCAGACCATTCCTGCCTGACAGAAGCGGCAGCCGCGCGTGCATCCGCGGAAGACCTCGATCGTCACGCGGTCGTGGACCGTCTCGATATTCGGCATGACGGGGTTGAGCGGGACGTAGCACTTGTCAAAGTCCTCGACGACGCGCTTGACGACCACGGCAGGGACGCCCTCCGCGTTCGGCGTGATCGACGCGATCGTTCCGTCGTCGTGATAGGCGATGTCGTAGAACATCGGGACGTAGAAGCCCTTGAGATCGGTCGCCGCGCGGTAGAGAAAATCGCGCTTCGTATAGGTGCCGTTCTCCTTCATCTCGAGCCAGAGCCGCGCGAGCTCGGGCAGGGCCTCCTCCCCTTCGCCGATCGAGAAGATATCGATGAAATCCGCCATCGGCTCGGGGTTGTAGGAGCAGGGACCGCCCGCCAGCACGACGGGTCCGTCCTCGCCCCTCGCATCCCTTCGCACCGGGATCCCGGCGAGGTCGAGCATATTGAGGATATTGGAGTAGCACATTTCGTACTGCATGGTGAAGGCGACGACGTCGAAATCGCCGACGGAATCGCCGCTTTCGTGCGTGAAGAGCGGGATCCCGCGGGCGCGCATCTCGTCCTCCATATCGATCCACGGCGCGTAGACGCGCTCGCACCAGACGCCGTCGACGCTGTTGAAGCAATCGACGAGGATGCGCATGCCGAGGTTGGACATGCCGATCTCGTAGGTATCGGGGAAACAGAAGGCGACGCGCATTTTCACGTCGTCGAGGTTTTTATAGAGGCTGTTCGTCTCGCCGCCCGTATAGCGTCCGGGCTTCTGGACGTTGGCGATAAAGCTGCGGATATCTTCTCTCATGGGGAAATCTTCATCCTTCGGAAACGATTGAAAGGTTTTATGAGTTAAGTATAACACGCGGGGCGGGGGTTGTCAAGGAAAAAAGAAAAAGCCGCGCGTCTTTTCGGATGCGCAGCTTCGCTTGCGAATAATACATATTCGCACCTTCCGTGCAGGAGAAGAGGAAGAATCCCCTCCGGGGGATTCGGGATGCCCTGCGC
>CACZSA010000187.1 GCA_902783705.1 uncultured Ruminococcus sp. | reverse complement strand
GAGGCCGACCTCATCACGATGCACCACGAGGAGATCGACCAGTCCGCGCCGCTCGAGATCTTCGACCCGGAATACACCTGGAAGCGGCAGACGCTGACGGACTTCACGGCCCGCGAGCTCCTCGTCCCGATCTTCCGGGGCGGCGAGATGGTCTACAATCTCCCGCCGCTCGAGGAGATCCGCGACCACTGCGCGCGAGAGATCAACACGATGTGGAAGGAAGTCCTGCGCTTCGAGAATCCGCACAACTACTACGTCGACCTCTCGCAGGAGCTGTGGGATCTGAAATACAAGATGATCTCGAAGTACATCAAGGGGAACCGCGGTGACTGAGTGTTTCCTCTGCCCCCGGATGTGCGGCGTCGACCGGAGCATGACGACCGGATTCTGCGGCGCGGGCGCGGAGTGCGAGGTCTCGAAGATCATGCTCCATCACTGGGAGGAGCCGCCGATCTCCGGTCCCGATCCGAAGGATGAGGCGCACGGCTCCGGGGCAGTCTTCTTCGCGCACTGCTCCCTCGGCTGCGTTTACTGCCAGAACGGAAAGATCAGCCGCCGGACGTCGCGGGGGGAGGTCTATACCCCACAGCGGCTCGCCCGCGCGATGATCGAACTCGAGGCCTCCGGCGCGTACAACATCAACCTCGTCTCCCCGACGCACTACGCGGATCGGCTGATCCCTGCGGTGCGGATCGCGCGGGAGGCGGGGCTCGGCATCCCCGTCGTGTGGAATACGGGCGGGTACGAGCGGCCCGAGGTGATCGACGCGCTCCGCGGCACGGTCGACATCTTCCTCACGGATTTCAAATACGCCTCCTCGGAGCTCGCCGGCCGGTATTCGGGCGCGCCGGATTATCCGGACCGTGCGGCCTCCTCGCTCGCGCGGATGTACGCCCTCACGGGTCCGTGCGTCTTCGGCGAGGACGGGATGATGCGGCGCGGCGTGATCGTGCGGCACCTCGTGCTTCCGGGATGCCGTGCGGATTCGATCGCGGTTTTGCAGCGGGTCGCGGGGATCGTTCCGGCGGCGGACGTGCGGCTTTCGCTCATGGCGCAGTACACCCCCGATTTTCTCCCGCCCCCGGAGGAGCCGGACAGGTGGCATGCGATCCGGCGGAAGATCACGAGCTACGAATATGAGAAGGTCGCCGAGGCGGCGTCCTGGCTCGGGTTCACCGGCTGGATGCAGGAGCGGTCCTCCGCCACATCGCGGTTCACGCCGGATTTTTAAGAGCGCTTCTTTTCACAGACCACTTGACATCATCATACTCCTGTGCTATACTATTCGCGAGAATCTTGAATCACAGGAGTTTTTGTCGTCATGGAAGAAATCGATTTCAGACGGATCACGGCCTGCGGGGAATGCTGCGACGGGTGCGGGAAGTTCAAGGAGGGCAAATGTCCGGGATGCATCGAAGCGGACGGGAACGTTCCGGAATGGAAGGAATCAGGCGGCTGTCCCATCCACAAATGCACCCGTCGGCACGGCGTGCAGTTCTGCGGTCTGTGCGCGGAATTCCCCTGCGCATGGCTGAAGGAGAAGATCGTGTGGAATCCGCACGCCGTCGAGCATCTGGCCGCGCTCGCCGAGGCATGGCGTCAAAAGCAATAAGAAAACCCCACCGTTCTCATGAGGGAATGGCGGGGCGTTTGTATAAAGCCGGGATCGCGCTTACAATTCTTTTACGAAGAGGTGATCGGTGTCGCCGCCGTAATTCACGATATCGCGGAGATACCGGTAGCCGTATTTCTCATAGAGTCCGAAGAAGGACGAGGGGATGTAGGTCTTCTCATAGCCGCGCGATTTGGCGTAGGCGTTCGCCTGTTCGATGAGCGTGCCGCTGATGCGCCTGCCGCGGTATGCCTCGTCGACGTAGATGCTCGATACCCACGGGTAAATATCGGGGAGCGGGTAATAATCGGTCATGAGGAAGGTGCCCATCCCGACGATCCTGTCCCCCGCGACGGCCGCGAACACCGCTTCGTCGCCCGAGAACTCCCAGCGCCGGATCATGTCCGCGAGATGGTCCTTCGCCTCCTCCCACGAGCTGGTCTCTATGAAGTGCAGAAGCTCTTCGGCGCGCGGCGTGTCCCGCTCGACCTTTTCGACGGTGATGCTTTTCGGTTCCATGTTTACTCCTCTCTGAGCGTGCGGATCGCGAGCATCATGGCATGGGCGGTCGTGAGGCGGCGGATCTTCGCGCGGTCGTTCTTGCCGTTGAAGTGACGCGTCATGGTTTTCGTGCCATCCGCGGTCGAGACGCCGAAGCACACCGTCCCGACGGGCTTCTCGGGCGTCCCGCCGCCGGGTCCCGCGATGCCCGTGACCGAGACCGCGATGTCCGCACCGGTCTGCTTTCTCGCGCCCTCCGCCATCGCCGCCGCGCATTCCTCGCTCACCGCGCCGACCGTTTCCAGAACCGCATGCGGCACGCCGAGGACGTTCTCCTTCACCTCGTTCGCGTAGGAGATGATCCCGCCGACGAAGACGTCCGACGCGCCGGGAATGTCCCCGACTGTCGAGCCGATCATGCCCGCCGTGCAGCTCTCCGCCGTCGCAAAGGTCATCCCGCGCCGCCGCAGCTCGCCGATGAGCGTCGTCACGACGGAATTCTTCGCGTCGAACGGGTTGTCGGTTTCTGCGTAGATGTTCTCTCCGACCTCCGTCTCCCGGATCTCGTCGGCCTTCGCGCGGCAGAGGGCCTTTGCCTCGTCGAGGGACTTTGCCCGCGCGGTCACCCGGATGCGGACCTCATGCTCGCAGGCATACGGGGCGACCGTCGGATTCTCGGAGGCCTCCATCATCGGGCGCAGGATCGATTCCGCCGCGGATTCGCCGATCCCCCAGAGGTGGAGGTTGAGGCTGTAGATCACGTCGTCGGACAGGCGGGCCAGCCATGGCTTCGCGCAGGCCTCGAACATCGGCTCGCATTCCGCCGGAGGTCCGGGGAGCAGGACGGCGTATTTCTTCGCTCCGCCGATCTCCCCCTCGATCCCGAGGCCGGGTGCGGTTCCCCATTTGTTATAAAAGACCGCAGCGCCTTCGGGGACCCAGCACTGTGAGAGATTGTTCTCGGTCATCGGACGTCCGACGCGCCGGAAAAAAGCCTCGATATCGGTCTTCGTGGCCTCGTCGAAGTACATCTTCAGCCCGAAGGCATCGGCGACGGCGTTCTTCGTGATGTCGTCACAGGTCGGGCCGAGGCCGCCCGTGAGGATCACGACGTCCGAACGCGAGAGCGCAAGGTTCACGGCTTCCCGCAGCCGCTCGGGGTTGTCGCCGACCGTCGTCTGATGATAGGAGGAGAAGCCGAGGGCGGCCATCTCCCTCGCGATGAACGCGCCGTCCGTGTTGACAATATCGCCGAGGAGGAGTTCCGTGCCGACGCAGAGGATTTCACAGATCATAGGTTCGATTGTCCTTTCGAGAAAAACGGGAGAGGAACCTCGGCTCCTCTCCGCTTTGTATTTACCATTCGATTACCGCGCCGCCCCGGTCGACCGATTCGAAGGCGGTCATGATGATGCGGAGGACGCAGCGCATCTGGTCGTGGGTGACCATCTGCTCTTCCTTGCCATCGATCGCGCGGACGAAGTTGCGGTAGTAGTCGTGGACGTCGGTCACGGGACGCTCGAGATCGTATTCGTCCGTCGTGATGGAGTCGCGCGGCGCCATCGTCTTCGTGAGGCCGGAGCCGTTGACGACCGGGATGACGTCGGATTCGTGCCATGCCTTGCACTTGACGACGTGGGCAGGAACGCGCCAGTCGGTGATGATCGCGGAACCCTGCTTTGCCCGCATGTAGAAGCGCGGCATGGCGATGAAGTTGTACGTGCCGACCTCGATGTAGGCGCGCTGACCGGAGGCGTATTCGATATTGAGCTGGAAGCCGTCGTCGACCTCTTGGTTCGTGATGTGGTCGAAGTGGCACTGGACCGATTTGATGTCGTAGCCGAGGATCATGCAGGCCTGGTCAATGAGGTGGATGCCCCAGTCATAGAGCATGCCGCCGCCGTATTTCTTGATCCCGCGCCAGTCGGAGGGGATCCCGCGGCTGCCGTGGATGCGGCTCTCGATGTTGATGACTTCGCCGATCTCCCCGGAGTCGTGGATCTTCTTCATCGCGACGGCGTCGACGTCGAAGCGGCGGTTCTGATGAACAGAGAAGATCTTCCCTGCCTTGTTCGCGGCGGCGATCATCCGCTCGAGGCTCTCCAGAGACAGGGTGACGGGCTTTTCGGAGATGACGTTCTTCCCTGCTTCGAGGGCGGCGACGGCGATCTCCTCGTGCACGTCGTTCGGCGTCGCGATGGTGACCATGTCGATCGTCGGATCGGCGAGAAGCGCTTCGCGGGATTCGTAGACCTTCACGCCGTCCGCGCGGGCCTTGGCCTGCTTGGCGGGGTCGATGTCGTAGATACCGGCGAGGTTGCAGACGTCGCTCGTGAGCAGGTTCTTCACATGGAAGCCCGCGCCCATTCCGCCGTAACCGATGACAGCAGCATTTTTCTTCATAGGGTACTCCTTTTCTCCGCCGGGAATCCGACGGCGGCAAAGTCCCCGGGACCCATACCCGGGCAAACTATAAATGTCATTTTCCGGAGGAACCGAGGTTCTCCAATACCTATTATATATAAAATTGCCCGTATGTCAAGGGATTTTTGTGATTTTTTCCCGGATTTTATCACGGGTGAACGGGAGGGACCGTCGGCGGGCAAAAAAACGGCGGGCAGGCGCTCTTCCCTGCGCGGACGAAGAGCAAAGCAAGTCCCGGATATCCGCCGGGACGGTTCTGAATAGCCCCGGCATGTACGCGGAACGGTCCCCTTCGATGTCGGAGGTAGCCGACGGGGCAAAAAATTTTGATTTTTTTGAAAAAAGGTATTGCAATTTAGGGCGGGATATGTTATAATAACTCCCGTCACACAGGGGCATAGCTCAGTTGGTAGAGCAGCGGTCTCCAAAACCGCGTGTCCTGGGTTCGAGTCCTAGTACCCCTGGAT
>CACZSA010000186.1 GCA_902783705.1 uncultured Ruminococcus sp. | reverse complement strand
CGATATTCGCTGGATTACCCGACGACCACACTTTGCATCACCAAAGAAGAAACCGAAGGATGCGGCAACGCCGCGCATGTCATCTCCACCGCGGGACAGGTGCGCTTCGATTTCATCCGCGGCCGCGTCAACGAAATGTTCGCGGAAACGTAACGAGAAAAATCCCCTGGACACGCTGTCATGCGATCCGGGGGATTCTATTTTATTTATTCTTTCTTTTGTTCCTTCTCCGCAAAAATCCGCAGCGCGTCGTAGATCCCGTTCATCTTCACAAGCTCGACCTCCGCGTCTCCGGCCTTCGAGGCACAGCGCTTCGGGAGCGCGACCCGCGTAAAGCCCAGCCGGAACGCTTCGTTCACCCGCTGCTCGACCGAGATCACCGACCGGAATTCGCCCGACAGCCCGAGCTCCCCGAACGCGATCATGTCGTCCGGCACCGGGATGTCCCGCAGGGAGGAGATCATCGCGAAGCACGCCGCCGCGTCCGCAGCAGGCTCGTCGAGCCGCAGACCGCCGATGACGTTCAGATACACGTCGCACGCCGAGAATTTCAGCCCGAGCCGCTTCTCCAGCACCGCGAGCAGGAGGCACATCCGGTTGTAGTCGATCCCGTTTGCCGTCCGGCGCGGGGAGGGGAAGACCGTCGGCGTCACGAGCGCCTGGATCTCCGCGATCAGCGGCCGGCTGCCCTCCATGATGCACACGGCGCAGCTTCCGCTCACCCCCGTCGGACGCCCTTCGAGCAGCATCGCCGAGGGGTTCGCCACCTCCGTGAGGCCGCTCTCCTCCATCTCGAAGACGCCGATCTCGTTCGTCGAGCCGAAGCGGTTTTTCGTCGCCCGGACGATCCGGTGCGGGGTCCGTCGGTCGCCCTCGAAGGTCAGCACGGCGTCGACCATGTGTTCGAGCACCTTCGGCCCGGCGATCCCGCCCTCCTTGTTCACGTGCCCGACGATCACGACCGACGCGCCGTCCGCCTTGGCCCGGTTGATGAGCAGGGACGCGCATTCCCGAACCTGCGTCACGCTCCCGCCCGCCGAGGCGATCTCCTCCGCGACGACCGTCTGGATCGAGTCGACGATCATGAGGTCCGGCTTGATCTTGTCGTATTCCGCGAGGATATCGCCGATCGAGGTTTCCGTGAGCACATAGAGGTATTCCGCGTTCACGCCGAGACGGTCCGCGCGCATCTTGAGCTGGCCCTTCGACTCCTCGCCGGAGACGTAGAGGACCTTGCAGGAGTCCCCGATCTGCCCGCAGAGCTGCATGAGCAGGGTCGACTTGCCGATCCCGGGTTCGCCCGCGAGCAGGACGACGGAGCCCTCGACCAGCCCGCCGCCGAGCACCCGGTCGAGCTCGCCGATGCCCGTGGAGTGGCGGATGTATTCGGGGATCGTGAAATCTCCGAAGCGGACGGCGTGCTCGCGTTCCCCGTGGACGGCGAGGAGGGAGCGGGTCCCGGACGAGGAGGTCTTCGCGGGCGCGGTGTAGGTCTCCTCGGTGAAGGAGTTCCACGCGTTGCACTGCGGACAGCGTCCGAGCCATTTCGCGCTCTGGTAATCGCATTCGGAGCAGACATAGACGGTTTTCGATTTCATAAACAGACAGCCTTTATCTGAGTTTTTCCTTATTATACCGCAGATCGTGCATAAATGCAAGAAAAAAACCGACGGGATTGGAATTCCGCCGGTTTTTCGGTTGATGGATCAGTGCAGAGACTCCGCGATGACGGTGCCGTCGGGCTTGAAGAGCGGGAGCTTTTCGAGGTAGATGATATCGTCGCGGGTCTGGGCGTCGCCCTCCGCGAGGATGGTCATCTTGCCGACGATGTTGCCGCCCGCCTCGTTCACGAGTTCTTCCACCGCGCGCAGGGATTCGCCCGTGGAGATGACGTCGTCCACGATCAGGATCCTCGCGCCGGAGATGAGGTTCGCGTCCGCACGGTCGAGGAACAGGCTCTGTTCGCCCGCCGTCGTGATGGAGTGGACCTTCACCTCGAACACGCCGGACATGTATGCTTTCGCCTTCTTGCGGGCGATGAAGTACTTCTGGTTCCCGGCGAGCCGCGCCATCTCGTGCGCAAGCGGAATGCCCTTCGCCTCCGCGGTGATGATGTAGTCATATTCCGGCGCACGTTCGAGAAGCGCCTTGGCCGCGGCGGTGGTCAGCTCCGGATCGCCGAAGATGACGAACGCGCCGATGGCGAGGTTTTCATTGAGCGGGCAGATCGGCAGTTCGCGCTTCACGCCCGCGATGGTGATGGGATAAGTCAGCATAGTGAGTCACACCTTTCTGTCGAATTACGGGACTTTATCTCAGTTTGATTCCGAGCTTTTCTTCAAGCGCGCCGAGGATCTTCGAAACCGCTTCGTCCGCTTCCGTATCGGTCAGCGTCCGGTCGGCGGCGCGGAGCATCACCGCGTAGGACATGCTCTTGCGTCCCGCGCCGATCTGGGGACCGCGGTAGATATCGAAGAGGGAGACGCTCGACACGAGGCTGTTCGCCGCCTTGATGACGGAGGCCACGGACGCCGCTTCGACCGCCTCGTCCGCGACGAAGGAGAAGTCGCGCTCGATGGCGGGATGCTTCGGGATCTGGTGATACACGATGGCCTGACGGCGGCAGTCATACAGCGCGTCGGTCGCGATCTCCGCGAGATACACGCCGCCCTCGATGCCGTAAGCCGCCGAGACCGCCGGATGCGCTTCACCGAACACGCCGATCTTCACGTCGCCGACATACACCTCGGCGCAGCGGCCCGGATGGAAGGTCGGCTCCGTCGCGCAGGAGCGGAATGCGGGTTCCGCCGTTCCCGCGAGCGCAAGGACGGCTTCGATATAGCCCTTCATCTTGTAGAACGCGTCGTTCGACGGGGTCAGCATGCCGAGGGTAAGGCGGGCGGGCTCGTCGGGAAGCTTGTCCGCTTCGGTCGGCAGATAGACCTTCGACATCTCGAAGAGCTTCACATCGCGGTTCTTCACGTTGTAGTTGTCGCCGAGGACCTTGAGCATCGACGGCAGGGTGGTCGTCCGCATGACGGAGGTGTCCTCGCCGAGCGGATTGGAGATCACGACGCAGTTCCGGCGCGGATCGTCCGCCGCGAGACGGATCTTGTCATACCACGAGGGGCTGATGAAGGAGAAGGTCTCGATCTCGTTCATGCCCATGCCGACGAGCGTGTCGTGCAGGGAGTTGTCGAAATTCTGTCTCTCGGTCCGCGCGCCGAGTGTCGGGGTCGCGGAGGAGGAGAGGGTCGCCTGGATCTCGTCGTAGCCGTACATGCGGAGGATCTCCTCGGCGATGTCGTTCATGCAGCGGACGTCGTCACGGAAGGAGGGAACCGTAATCGTCTTCAGGTCGTCGGAAACCTCGAAATCGAGCTTCTTCATGGTCGCTGCCATGTATTCCTGCGTCAGGTTCACACCGAGGAAGGCGTTGATGACGTCCGCGTCGAGGGGCAGGGTGACCTTTTCCTTCGGCGTGGGATAGACGTCGATCGTACCGTTCACGATCTCGCCCGCGCCGAGGAGCTCCACCATCTCGCACGCCCGGTCGAGCGCCGGCATGGTGTTCTCGGAGTCGAGGCCCTTCTCGAAGCGGGAGGAGGATTCGGTGCGCATGCCGAGCTTCTTCGCCGTGACGCGGACGGAGCCCGGATGGAAGGTCGCGGATTCGAAGACGACGGTCGCCGTGGAATCGGTGATTTCGCTGTTCTCGCCGCCCATGACGCCCGCGAGCGCGACGGCCTTCTTTTCATCGGCGATCACGAGCATGGAGGAGTCGAGCTTGTGCGGGATCGAATCGAGGGAGACGAATTCCTCGCCGTCCTGTGCCGAGCGGACCACGATCTTCGAGCCGTCGAGGCAGCGGTAGTCGAAGGCGTGCATCGGCTGGCCGTATTCGAGCATGACGAAGTTCGTG
>CACZSA010000185.1 GCA_902783705.1 uncultured Ruminococcus sp. | reverse complement strand
ACTCCTCCTCTCCTCTGGGAGCGGTGATTGACAAGAGGCCGGCTCCGGAGGCCTCTTGTCCGCCAGCCGCGCAGGCGAAAAAAGCGAAGGATCTGCAAGATCCATCATCCGCAAGCGTCAGCGCGCAAACAAAATGCGATTACATCTGTACGCTTGCCGAAGGAAAAAAAACAGGGACTTCCGTTTTGGAAGTCCCTGAAAGCTGAATGCAATTTACAGCTTAGTTCCAATGCGCTCTGAAGCCGCAGTTGAAGTCTCTTCCGCCCCACGCGTCCTTGATCGTCACGACGAAGTAGTTCTCGCCGTCCTTCAGCGTGGAGAGGATCAGATCCTTGTCGAGCGCCCAGTTGCCGTTGGACTGCCAGTCCTGGTTGACGCATTCGCCGTCGTCCGTGTAGACCTCGACGCCGTTCAGCCAGACGTGGATCGCGTTGTCGTAGTCGCCGAACCAGTCGAACTCGTCGCAGTCCTTCACGGCGTCGACGGAGTCAACATTGAAGCTCTTGTAGAGCATCAGACCGTGGTTGGAGCCGGTCCAGCCTTCCGCGCCGCTGCTCATCGGAGCCGTGCCCGTCGCCCAGCCGGAGGCCGTCGCCGTGTCGGTCATGAAGTCCGGATGCGCCGCGATGTAGTCCGCCATTTCGTCGGGCTCAAAGTGACCGCCCGCCGCGCCGCCGTCCGTCTCGCCGTTGCCGTCGATGTACGGTGCGTAGAACACGGTGTACTGCCAGTCAGCGCCCTTGTCGATGTAGGTGACGTCCTTCTTCGTGGAGCCCGTCTCGTACGCGATGTAGGCGTCGAATTCACGTCCGCCCCACGCGTCCTTGATGGAGACCGCGATGTAGTTCTCGCCCTCGTGCAGGAAATCCTTGAATTCCTTCTTCTCGCCCTGGTTGGACTTGATGAGGTCGTAGCCGCCGTTCCAGTCCTGCGTCGTCAGGTTGCCGTCGAGGATGAAGTACGGCTCGCCGTTCACGTAGCAGTAAACGGTGTTGTCATAGAACATGTAGAAGTCGTAGAGGGTGTCTTCCGCGAGGTTGGTGACGTTGAAGGTCTTGTAGACCATCAGGCCGTGGTTGTTCGCCGGGTCGCTCACGAACGGGGTGTCCGCCGCGATCGCGCCGTTGATGCAGTCGCCGAACGGGGCGTCCGCTTCTTCCCAGGCGCTCATCATCGCGGTGTCCTTGTACCATTCCGGGTTCGCGGCAACGAAGTCCGCCATCTCGTCGTTCTCATAGTGACCGCCGGCGGCCCATCCGGAGAATTCCCCGTTGCCGTCGATGTACTGGCACTCGAACGTACGCCAATGCCAGGTGTCCATCTGGTCGATCAGCGTGCCTTCTTCCTTCGCCGGGACCTCGGCGGCGGGCTCCTCAGCGGGAACTTCCGCGGCGGGTTCTTCGGCGGGGGTCTCTTCTGCGGGCTGCTCAGCCGGAGTTTCCTCAGCCGGGGTTTCCTCGGCAGGGGTCTCGTCGGCGGGCGTCTCCGCGGGCGTGTTGTCGGTCTGCGCGGGCGTGTTGTCCGGAGCCGGCGTCTCTTCCTTTGCGCAGGAAGCGAACAGGCCGACGATCATCAGCGCCGCAAGCAGAATGCTGAATGTCTTTTTCATTTTTTTGCATCTCCTTTGTTTGATCTGCGGCATCAGTATAACTCCATCGGAGGCAAATGTCAAGGGGATAAATGATTATTTTACATTTTCATCACGTTTGTTTACGAATTTCCCGGCACCCATTTCCATAGCCCCCAACTCTTTCCCGCGAAGTTTCGACAAACTTTTCGCGAAAACAAAAATATTTCGTCGAGAATTTTATATAAACCTCTTGACAAATTTTCCGGATGTGCTATAATAGTATCCGGAAAGAAAAACCCCCGGGCCCCGTCGGAAAGTGCGGAAAATCCACCTCCCGGCGGGTTATTGGGCGAAAAAGCGATAAAATAGTACATCTCGGGCGTGACGGGGCCTATGCTGCGGCATGGGCGCAGGGTGCCGCGCGGTTTTGGCTGCGCGCGTTAGGCTTGCGCGCGTTAGGCTTGCGCGCTGACGCTTGCGGATATTGGATCTTGCAGATCCGACGCTTTTTTCGCCTGCGCGGCTGGCGGACAAGAGGCCTCCGGAGCCGGCCTCTTGT
>CACZSA010000184.1 GCA_902783705.1 uncultured Ruminococcus sp. | reverse complement strand
CCGACACCTGGGGAGCTGCGCATCCCCGACCACCATTTTGAAAAAGGTGGACGAAAACTTTTGAACTGTTTTGCGACAGCCCCTTTTTGTATTCTTTTACAGCACGCTCAGCGCGAAGACCGCGGCGATGGCGAGGATCAGTCCGACGGCTTTCGTGCGTCCGAGCTTTTCCCGCAGGACCGCGACCGACCAGAGCACCGAGACGATCAGGACGCCGCCGTTGTTGAGCGTGTAGAGGACCGCCACGTTGATGAGACTCAGCGCGTGCATCAGGAGATTGATCGCGGCGCATGCGCACACCGAGGCGGACAGCGCAAAGAAGGCGGACCGGGGCGTCTGACGGAAGGCGGGGATGGTCTCGCCCTTCGCGCGGATCAGGAGGAGCAGGAGCGCGAGGACGGCGGAGGAGAAGAAGGTCACGATGATCATATCGGCGTTCTCCGCGCCGTCGAAAGTCCGCTCCACGGTGTTCATGAAGGTTCCGTAGAGGCCGTTGACGCAGCCGAGTAGGGTCACGGTGAGGATGAACGGCAGGGAGACGCGCGCACGCTCGCCGTCCTTTTTCTCCTCGAGGTTGAGCAGGACGAAAGAGAGAAGCATCACGGCGATCGCGGCGTACTGCCAGGGGGAGAGGCTCTCGCCGTCGTGGAGCGCGGACCAGAAGAGCGGGATCAGGATGCCGCCGGAGAGGTTGAAGATCATCGTCACGGAGAACGGACCGAGCGCGGCTGCCTTGATGAGGAGCGTATTGTAGGTGACGAGGGCCGCGCCGTTGAGGATGCCGAGGACGAGCGTGAGGGTCGACGGATGCAGCGCGAATTTCGCGAAGACGAGCGTGCCCCCGGCGACGATCAGGCCGTAGAGAACCGAGTAGACCGCGGAGGAATGCGCTTCTTTCCCGGGATAGTGCTTCGCGTAGAGGTTGCAGAACGCGGACTGGAAGGTATAGAGCAGCACGAGGACCGCGACGAGAAGATTGGACATAAAAACCGCCCTCCTGTGGCATCGGGGATTTCTCTCCGATTATACCACAGAAGGGCGGATTTTGCCAGAGGATGTGGGAAATTCCCGGCAGATTTTATCCGAAGATTTTCAAGGTCGGAAGCCCGCCGGGCGTCACGTTCCAGAGATCGGGATCGAAGCCCTCAAACGTCGGGTCCGGGTCGGAGCGCAGGTCATAGACGTAGTAGCAGCCGTACTTGACGCCGTTATCGCGGCAGTAGGCTTCAAAGCCGCCGTCCGGGAAGGCCTCTCCGATGAGGTTCGAGAGTTCCGCGTATTCGCGGGGCGTCAGACCAGGGTCACAGATCCAGACCGCGTCCAGTTCTTCGACGTCCGACGCAATGAGGTCCTGCACCACCGGATGCCATCCGCCTGTCAGGCTGGAGGTCTTACGGACATAGAACGCAGCAAACATGTGGGATTTATTCTCGTTGATCGCTTCAAGCCGCCCTTGAATCTCGTCGAACACCGTGGTTGTCAGAATCTGCGGCACGTCGTTCTTGATGACGTAAAACATCCCGTCGTCCGGGAGGGTCCCCGCATCCACCGTGCCCATGAAGTATGAGGTGATGCATGACACGGAATACCCGCTGAGGCCGCCGATGTGCCACGTCGGAACGCCGGTGTCGTCCGCGCGGACCGTCACGTCCGCGTCTGACCAGCAGCAGTCCATCATATAGCAGCCGCCCGTAATGCCGCCGACGGAGAGGGAGTAATACGTTCTGTCCGTATAGCTCCCCGCAAGGACGGACGAGCCGGTGTGTTCCTGCATCGGGGCGGTCACGGATGCCTCGACTGTCACATTTTTCGCATAGCAGTTGATGATATACTTGGAGTAGCCCGCGACGGAGCCGACGAAGAGCCGGTCACCTGTGCAGTCCGCATCGTACACGCCGACGATCCGGCTGTCCTCGATGCCGAGATTCTTGATATATCCGGCAGTATGCGTGCGGAAATAAAGGTCTTGTTTGACAAGCTCACCGTTCTCATTGATCCAGTCGACTTCCTTTTCCAGATGATACCCATTTGCCGCCGCTTCTTCGGGGGTGAACTCTTCCGGGAAAGCGGTATCGGTCTTCGCATACAGCGTGCAGTACCCGAACAGGCCGACGTAGTTCTTCGTCTCCTCGACGGCAGAGTCCTTCTCGTTTGTGATATACAGTCCGCGGATGACGTGTCCGTTGCCGTTGAAGGTCCCTATGAACGGGCTTTTCTCCGTGCCGATGGGTTCCCAGCCGCCTGCGAACCGTCCGCCGTCCTCAAAGTCCTCCGGCGTGAAGGCGAGGTCCTCCATCAGGATATAGCTCGCCTCGAGGTCTTCCCGCACGGCGTCGAGGTCTTCAACGGTCCAGACGCCGATCCAGCCCTCGGGGACTTCGTCGAGCTGCACGACGCTCTCCTGCGCCGTTCTCGTGTTGATGAAATTGCGGATGATCGGACCCGCCGCGACCGCCGCTCCGAGCAGCGCCACGAGAGCCGCCGCCGCGATGAGGGCCGTCCATTTTCTCGGTCGTTTCATAAATGAACTCTCCTTTCCGCGCACCGTTTCCCCGTGCGCATCCCGGCTGAGGAGCTTCCCCACCCGGTCTTCGAGCGACGATGACGTCTCCGCGCGTTCTTCGGTTCCGAAGGCTTTGTCGATGTACGCCGACGCCGCCTTTTTCAGATCGTTTTCGAAATCATGCATTGCCGCTCCTCCTTTCGTGCTTTTTCAGCCATTCTCTTGCCCTTGACAGTCTGGTGCGCACCGTTCCGTTTTCAAGGCCCAGAACCGCCGCGATCTCCTCGTTTTCCATCCCGTAGTGGACCCGGAGCAGGAGCACGTCCCGGTAGGACGGAGGCATCGCCTCGATCAGTCCAAGCAGCCGCTCCGCCGCGTCCTCCGACTCCGCGAGCTCCTCGGGCGAGGCGGAAAAGTCCACCTTCTCCGGGAGCTCCTCGACGGGCAGGGGCCGCTTCGCGTTGGCGTTGTAGATGTCGATCGCGGTGTTTCTGACATATATAACCGCCAGCGCCCGCGTTTCGTTACATCCGAGGGACGAAAATTTTTCTTCGTTTTTCACGATCCGCTCCATCGCGTCCATGACGGCGTCCTCCGCGTCCGCTGTGTTCCCGAGGATCCGCCGCGCTTCGCCGAGCATCGCGTCCTTCGCCTGCCGCCAGACCCGCTCCGCCGGACGTTCCGTCAGATGTTCCTTCTCGCGCATCCGACCGCCTCCTTTCGCTTTTTTTCCTCTTTCCTCTGTTATAACCGATCCGGGGCCCGATTTGTTACATCCCGGATGAAAAAAATTTTGAAATTTTTCCGTTTTTCCGATTCTTTCCCGCCGGATTTTCCGCTCCGTCTTGCAACGGGGAGGAAAAGCTGATATAATCAGGGGGAACAACCATTGAAAGGCAGGTATTTCGCCATGATCCGCACTACGTATGAAGGGACCCGGACCCGCGCGATCTCCTTCCCGCTCGGCGGGATCGGAACGGGCTCGATCGGCCTCGGAGGAAACGGACGCCTCCTCGACTGGGAGATCTGGAACCGCCCGTCGAAGGGATCGATCCATGGCTATTCGCACATCGCCCTGAAGGCCGAGACGCCCGAGGGACGCCTCCTCGACGCCCGCGTTCTGAACGGCGATATGGACGAGCATTACAGCGGGCAGCTCGGGATGAATTTCGGTCACGGCATGCCCGGCGGCACCATGGCGGGATTCCCGCACTTCCGCCGCCACACCTTCCGCGGGACCTTCCCGACCGCCGAGATCGACTTCTCCGACGAGCATTTCCCGGCGGACGTCACGCTCACGGCGTTCAACCCGTTCATTCCGCTCAACGACCGCGACTCCGGCATCCCGGCGGCGTTCTTCGAGATCCGCATCCGGAACACGGAAAAAGATCCGATCGACTTCTCCGCCGCCTTCTCCGTGAAGAATCCCTCCCCGAACGGCGTGAACCGCTATTTCGACGGCTACCGGATCGAGGGCATTTACCTCGGGCAGGCGGACGGCGTCCCGGCGGATTCCCCGGATCGGCGCGACATGACGATCGCGACCTCGGATCTCTCCGGCTCCGTGCAGGAGTACTGGTACCGGGGCGGATGGTCCGACGCCGTTGAGACCTTCTGGCGCAACTTCACGGAGCATCCGGATCTGAAAAACCGCCGCTACGATAGCCCCGGCAACGGAGACCACGCGACGGTCTGCACCCGGAAGCGCGTCGGTCCCGGCGAGGAAGCCGTCTTCCGCTTCGTGCTCGCATGGAACACGCCGAACAACTACAACTACTGGAATCCGATGAAGAACGAGGACGGGCAGGATGTGACGTGGAAGAACTACTACGCCACGATCTTCGAGGATTCGCACGACACAGCGACCTATGCCCTCGCGAACTGGGACGCTCTCTGGCGCGATACGGTCCGCTTCCGCGACGCGCTCTATGCCTCCACCCTGCCGGGCGAGGTGACCGAGGCGATCTCGGCGACGCTCTCCGTGCTCAAAACCGCGACGGTACTGCGGCTGGAGAACGGCGAGTTCTACGGCTGGGAGGGGCTGAACCAGTCCTCCGGCTCCTGCGAGGGGACCTGCACGCACGTCTGGAACTACGCCTACGCGCTCTGCTTCCTCTTCCCCGCGCTCGAACGCTCGATCCGCGAGACCGATTTCAAGTACAACCGCGACGAGGACGGACGGATGCAGTTCCGCATGCAGCTCCCGCTCGGGAGACAGCGCGGCGGATGGCGGGCCTGCGTCGACGGACAGATGGGCGGCGTCATCAAGTCGTGGCGCGAGTGGAAGATCTCCGGCTCGGACGAATGGCTCCGCGGCGAATGGGAGGGGATCAAGGCATCCCTCGAATACGCGTGGAATCCGAACAACTTCGACGGCTGGGACCGTGACCATGACGGCGTCCTCGAAGGGCGTCAGCATCACACGCTCGACATGGAGCTCTTCGGACCGTCCTCGTGGCTCGAGGGCTTCTACCTCTGCGCCTTGAAATGCGGGGCGGAGATGGCCCGGGCGATGGGCGAGGAGGAATCGGCGCGGGAATACGAGGACCTCTTCGCGCGCGGAAAGGCGTGGACGGACGAGAACCTCTTCAACGGAAAGTGGTATTTCCAGAAGATCGACCTCACGGACCGCGAACAGCTTGAAAAATACAAGGTCTGCGGCGACGCGCTCGGATACTGGAACGACGAGGCGGGCGAGGTGAAATACCAGATCGGCGAGGGCTCGGAGATCGATCAGCTTCTCGCGCAGTGGCATGCGGACATCCTCGGCCTCGGCGACATCTTCGATCCGGAACAGCGGAAGACCGCGCTCCGCTCGATGTACAAGAACAACTATGCCGATTCCTCGCGCGAGCGGTACAATCCCTTCCGGCTCTACTCGGTGAACGACGACCGGGGCGCGGTGATCTGCGTCTACCCGGACGGCGCGAAGAAGCCCGCGATCCCGATCCCGTACTGCCAGGAGACGATGCACGGCTTCGAATACGCCTTCGCCGGACTCCTCATCGCGGAGGGCATGGTCGACGAAGGGCTCGAGGTCGTCCGTTCGATCCGGGACCGCTACGACGGCGAGCGGCGCAACCCGTGGAACGAGATCGAATGCGGCTCGAACTACGCCCGGAGCATGGCGGCGTTCGCCCTCCTGCCGATCTTCTCGGGCTTCACGTTCGACATGACGAAGAAGAAGATCGGCTGGCATCCCATCGGGAATCCCGGGGAGTGGCAGTTTCTCTTCTCCCTCGACGCGGCCTGGGGTACGGCGAAGCGCGACGCGGACGGCCTGACGGTGACGATCGAGGGCGGCGCGCTTCCGGTGCGGGAGATCGCCGTCGACCTCCCGGCGCAGGAGGTGCTCGCGGACGGCACCCCGGTCGCGTTTGACACGGCGGAAGGCGTGATCCGGCTCGCGGAGGACGCGGCGGTGAAGGAATCGCTCGTGATCCACGCCGCGCATTGAATTTCACAAAGGAATTTCGCCTTCCCCGTGAATATTTCGTTAACAAAAACGAAAATGCCGTGTTGACAGGCGGAAAAATCTATGTTATACTATTAAAAATCTCAAACGAAGGAGAACCCGGACATGAAGCGCCTTGCAGTAAAGCACAATATGACCCCCGATCTTTATCCCGTATTCGTATGGTCCGGGACTTTTCCGCTATCCTGAGATTCTGATACCCGTATCATAATCCATCCATAGCGGCGTCCCGGAAAGAAGCACCCCGGAACGCCGCCTTTCTTTTTCAGACAGATTTATATCTTCCAAATTCAACCGAAGGAGGTCCCCCATGAACGCACCCGAGAAAAAAGCCTACGAGGCGCTGAACGCGTACTACTCGGATTATAACGAAGACGCGCGGTTCGATAAGCGGCACAATTCCGTCGAATATCTCACGACGCTCGATTTTATCGGACGGTATCTCGCGCCGGGGGACCGGATCTGCGAGATCGGCGCGGGGAGCGGACGGTATTCCCATGCTCTCGCCCGCCGCGGTCACCGGGTCGACGCCGTGGAGCTGATCCCGCGCAACATCGCGCTCTTTCGGGAAAAGCAGGAGCCCGGCGAGGACACGGAGATCTTCGAGGGCACGGCGACCGATCTCTCGCGCTTTGATGACGGCACGTTTGATATGACCCTGCTTCTCGGACCGATGTATCACCTTTTCACCGAGGAGGAACAGCGGAAGGCCCTCTCCGAGGCGGTCCGGATCACGAAGCCCGGCGGGACGGTCTTTGTCTCCTACTGCATGAACGAGGGGACGGTCGTGCGGTTCGGATTCCTCGGGCACAACATCCTCCCGTACCTCGCGGCGGGGAAGATCGACCCTGTAAGCTTCCAGTGCTTCTCCGATCCCGAGGATCTCTTCGTCCTGTGGAGGCGGGAGACGATCTTCGCGCGGACGGAGGGCCTGCCCGTCACCCGGCTGCATTTCGCCGGGACCGACATGTTCACGAACTATTTCCGCGAGGCGGTCGACGCGATGAGCGAGGAGGAGTTCGCCGCATGGCTCGCGTATCACCGGGCGATCTGCGAACGCGAGGACCTCGTCGGGCTGACGTTCCACGCGCTCGATATTCTGAGAAAGGAGGAGACGGTATGAAGCTCCTTGTGCGGAAAATGAGGGAGAACGATTTTGACTCGCTCCTGCCCCTCCAGCAGGAGATCCAGCGTCTCCACGCCGAGGGACGCCCCGATCTCTTCCGACCGGAGGCCGTGAGCTATCCCGAGAAGGTCTTCCGGGAGACGGTGAACGATCCCGCTTGGCGGTGCGCGGTGTGCGAGGCGGACGGGGCGTGTGCCGGATTCCTCTTCGCCTGGGTGCGGCATCTCCGGGAGCATCGGAACATGCGCGACGCGGACGTGCTCCTGCTCGACGATCTCTGCGTCGGGGAGAAATACCGCCGCCGGGGCATCGGGAGGGCGCTCTTCGACTACGCGCGGGCGGCAGCGGAGGAGGCCGGATGCTCCCGGATCGAGCTGAACGTCTGGTCGTTCAACGAGGAGGCCCTCGGCTTCTACCGCGCGATGGGCTTTCTGCCGATGACGATGAAGATGGAGAGACACATACAGACAGAAAACGGAGAGGAGGCGGCGAGATGAAGCGGGACCGCGAGGAAGTGCGCGCATACTACAATCAGAACGCCCTCATGGAGTGGGAGCGGATCGGCGGACGCCCGGAATTCCTTCTGACCTGCCGTCTCCTCGACCGCCTGATCCCGGACGGCGCGCGGGTGCTCGATCTCGGCGGCGGTCCGGGGCGATATTCGATCCACCTCGCCAGACGCGGATGTGACGTGACCCTCTGCGACCTCGCACAGGAGAACGTCCGGCTTGCCCGTGAGAAGGCTGCGGAGGCGGGGGTATCGATCCATGCGGTCGCCGGGGACGCGCTCGAGGCGGACTCGCTCGTCGAGGGACCGTTCGACGCGGTGCTCCTCATGGGACCGCTCTATCACCTGCTCGAAGAGGAGGAGCGCGACCGGGCGATGCGGACCGCGCTCGGACTGCTGAAACCCGGCGGGATGTTCTTCGCCTCGTTCATCCTGACGATCGCGGACCTGATCTACCGCATGAAGGATCCGGAGGGCGCGTCCGTGCGTCGGCTCTTTGAGGGCGATCCGGCGGAGGAGGAATTCCGCCGCTGTCTGCTGGACGGTCGGGGATACGCGGGCGACGCCTTTACCCGGGCATATTTCGCGGACCTCGGGGAGATCCGCCCGTTCATGGAGCGCTATCCCCTCGACGGCGTGACGCTCTTCGCCCAGGAGGGGATCCTCAGCCCGTGCGAGGGCGGGATCATGGCCCTGCCCGCGGAGGAGCGGACGCTCTGGCTGGACCTGGCCTATGCGCTCGCCGAACGCCCGGAGTATCTCGGCTGGGCGGAGCATGTGCTGGCATACGGGAGGAAGAGGTCATGCTGAGGCTGGTAAAGCTGTCGCATGAATACCGGGATCTGCTCGACGAGATGATGACCGAATGGACGGCATCCGGCGAGGCAATCATTCCGTGGGCGATCCGGAAGAACAACTTCCGCGATTTCGAGCGGTATCTGCGCGAGCTGGACATCATGGAGGACGACGGCGCGCATGTACCGGACACGACGTATTTCGCGCTCGACGAGGATCGCGGGATCTTCGTTGGGGCGGCAAATATCCGGCTCCGGCTGAATGAGCGGCTGCTTCTTTGCGGCGGTCACATCGGCGACGGCATCCGACCGTCGGAGCGAGGCCGGGGATACGGCACGGAGCTGGTCCGCCTCGCGCTCGTAAAATGCCGGGAGTGCGGGATCGCCCGGGTCCTCATGGTATGCGACGAGGATAACCGCGCCTCGGCCCGCACGATCGAGAAAAACGGCGGCGTGTTTGAAAATGTGATCCCGACGGACGACGGTCCCGTCAGACGATACTTGATCGATCTGACGAACGGGAAGAACGGGTATGACAATGAGAAAGGAGATTCCCCATGCTGACACATAAAGGAACGGTTGAAATCCATACGCCCCGGCTGACGCTCCGGCGGTACCGGATGGAGGACACGGACGACACCTACCGCTGGTGCCGCGATCCCGAGGTCTCGAAATACGTGACGTGGGAACCGCACGCCTCTCCGGAGGCTACGGCGGAGCTGCTTGCGGGATGGATCGGGAAATACGAAGCGCCGGACTACTACCACTGGACGATCGAATACGAGGGCGCCTCCGTCGGAAACATCGCGCTCATGCCGAAAGACCGCCTCGAATCGGCGGAGATCGGATACGCGCTCGCCCGTTCGCTCTGGCGTCAGGGGATCATGACCGAGGCGGCGTCGGCCGTCGTACGCTTCGCGTTCCGGGAGGTCGGGATGCGGCGTCTCGTCATCCGTTGGATCGTCGAGAATACCGGATCGGGCGACGTCGCCCATCGCTGCGGCTTCACGCGGGAGGGCATCGAGCGGGACGTGTTCGTCGACCGGGACGGCAAGGCGCACGACATTCTCCGCGCTTCCCTGCTCCGGGACGAATTCGATCGGCAACAGGCGGGCGTCGGCACGGTGCTCGAGACGGAGCGGATGATCCTGCGTCCCGCGCGGACGTCGGACTTTGAAGCGGTCTACGCCTATGCCGGGGACGCCGAGACGACGCGGTACATGATCTGGGGACCGAATTCCCCGGAGGACACACTGCGATTCCTGCGCGCGTCGGAGACAGCGTGGGCGTCGCGCGATCCGCATGACTTCGACTTCGTCCTGATCCGCAAATCGGACGGCGAGCTGCTCGGCGGGTGCGGACTGTATGAGTCCGGGGATCTCGGCGAGGTCGGATGGATCCTGCGTCCCGAATTCCGGCGCCGCGGCTACGCGACCGAGGCCGGGGAGGCCCTGCTCCGCTTTGGATTTGCGGAGAGAAAGCTCTGGCGGATCCGCGCGCGCTGCGACAGCCGGAACACGCCGTCCTGGCACGTGATGGAGCGGCTCGGGATGCGGCGCGAGGGCTTCTTCCGTCAGGCGCGGAAAAAGAACAGCGAACGCGCGGACGAGCTCGAATACGCGATCCTGCGCGGGGAATGGGAGGGATAAGCGTGAAGCTGGTCTTTCTCTTCGGCGACGCGGCGGCGGGCAAGATGACCGTCGGGCAGGAGCTTGAAAGGATCACCGATCTCCGGCTTTTCCACAACCACATGTCGATCGAGCCCGTGATCGCGCTCTTCGG
>CACZSA010000183.1 GCA_902783705.1 uncultured Ruminococcus sp. | reverse complement strand
CCTTGATCGACGCCTGATTGTCGACGTCCATGTAGTTGAACTGCACCTGCGCCATATCCCAGTCGTACGCGGTGAGGATCTCCTCGAACGCCTCGTAGTTGTCGTGGAAGGAGAAGCACGCGTACTTGATCTTGCCCTGCGCCTTGGCTTCGTTCAGGAAGTCGATCGCGCCGAGATCGCGCATCTTGTGCCAGCTGTCGCGGTTGAGCGCGTGCAGGAGGTAGAAGTCGATGTGATCCGTCTCGAGATCCTCGAGGGATTCGCCGAGGATGCGCCACATGTCGTCCTTCGTCTTCACGGGCCAGGTCGGGAGCTTCGTCGCGACGTAGACCTTTTCGCGGTAGCCGTCGCGGAGCGCGTGGCCGAGGGCGATTTCGTTCTTCCGGCCGCCGGAATATACATAGGCCGTGTCGATGTAGTTGACGCCGAGGTCGATGGCGTGCCGGATCGCGGGGGTGGAGATCTCTTCGTCCACGACGTCGGTGCCGTCCTCGAGCTTTTTCATCGGGAAGCGCATGCATCCGATGCCGAACGCGGACACCTCGATGCCGAGTTTTTCGATTTTTCTGTACTGCATGACAAACTCCTTTTCGTCTCAAGCGTTGTTTTCGTCCGGATTTATTGTATCATGAATCCGCGGGGATGTCAAGCGATCTTGAAAAGCAAGAGGGAAAATTTAAAAATTCACGCGTTTCTTCCTTCCTCCCCCTTGACAGGCAAGCCGTGAAATGATATAATTCTGTTATAAAGGTTCTTTTGAACTCGAATGAGGGTTAAATATGAAAACACACTCTGTTCATCGTTTTCTCGCCCTGCTGCTGACCGTCCTGCTTGCGGCATCGGGCTGCGACCAGCTCGCCCCCTCTTCCCCCGAAGAGACTGTCGAAGATCGGATCGAAGAGGGGCCGGACGATGTCCCGCCGGAGACGCTTCCCACGGAAACAGCCGCGGCGGAGATTCCCTTCACCCCTCCGGCAGAGGAGGAAGAGGACGGCGTGCTCCGGGTTTATATGGACCACCTCGGCGTCCGCATCTATCTCGCCGCAAATCCTGACGCGGAGGTGGAGATCGTCTGCACGGAGGACGTGATCGCCGCGGAAGGGTTTGATGAGGACATCGATCTTGCCGAACGGCTCCGGTCTGCCGAGGGAGGGGAGCTTCCCGACGTGATGATCCTCCGGACCGCGGACCCGTGGAACGGCAGGGACGGCGTCGGAAATCTCACAGAGCTCGCGCGGGAGGGCCTGCTTTACGACCTCGATGCGCTGCTTGGGGAAAACGCCCTTGTCGGCTGTGTCCCGGAGGTCATGGAGGCCGGGATCTATGAAGGACGGCGCGTTCTTCTCCCGCTCCTTTACAGCGTCGGCATGCTCTACACCACCGAGGAGCGCCTCGACGCCGCCGGGATCCCGTGGGAGGAGGGGATGGACCTCGAAACCTTCTCCGCCGCGTTTCCGGACTTCTGGAAGACGCATACGACCGGCAACACCTTCCGGAACTTCTGGTACCCGGATGTGATGTGTGCGCAGAACGGCGTCGATCTTCTGCACGATTCGCCGGAGTCACGGGCGGCGTCGGAGAAGATCTGCCGGGCATACTTCAATTTCTTTCCGGGCTACCTTGACAAAGGCGCGTCGGACTATTATGTCACGTCGCGGCCCTGGTATCCGGGCACCCTCGAAGAGAGCTGGGCGGCGGGAGATTTCGTTTTCCTCTCCGGATTCTCCGCGGGAGGGACGCATGAATTCCTTCCCTTCGTCGCGGACAGGTTCTATGCGGAAGACAAAAATAAAGGCGAACACCCTCTTCTCTTCCCCATGCCCACCCTCGACGGCGGCGCCCCATACCCGGTCCCGACATGGTGCGTGGCGGTCAGCAGCCGGACGGAGCACCCGAAGGCCGCGGTGAAATTCATCTGGTATCTGCTGAGCATGCAGGCGCAGAATGGCATGACGAGCGGCGGGATCCCGGTCAGCCGAATGAGTCAGGACTACTGGCGGTCCTTCTTTCTGGACTATAAAGTGAAGAACCACGCGCCCGCCGATATGGACGAGGACTTCGTCAACCGGTATTTCGACAGTCTCGTGAACCTCCGCTCCCCGGTCTGGTGGGATGCGAACGGGAATTCCCTCCTGACATGGTGCGCCATCGGCATGGCGATGGGCCAGAGCTTTGATGAAGTGTATCCCCCTGTCCGCGAACAGATGGACGCGTATTTCGGCGGAAACTGACGCGCCGCCCCTCCCCGAGTCTCTCTTGACAAAACTGCGAGCAAAAAAGAATAATATCTCAAACCTCCCACACCACATTTCTCTCCAACCCGAAGCAGAATAAGGCTTACGCCGCACACAGACAGTTTCTGAGATGCGTGGGCAGGCGGGAAAGCATATCGTTCATGACCGCGGTAACCATGGCATGAACCTTTCTTCTGGCGTGGTTGTTTGAGCACTTCCATTATACCAGATTTTCGGGGTTTGTGCCACTTTTTCTTTGCT
>CACZSA010000182.1 GCA_902783705.1 uncultured Ruminococcus sp. | reverse complement strand
GCCAGAGATTCATTTCCGCGCCTGCGACGGGCGTGCCTTCCTGCGTGACGGTCAGCGTGTTTTTGCCGATTGCGGGGATGATCCTTCCGAAGAAGAAACTGTTCGCTGATGCGGCGACGGTAAGGGAGGCGAGCATCAGGACCGCGAGAATGACGGAGAGCGTTTTTTTCATAATGATTTCTATCCTTTCTTTTCCGGGGAAAGCCCGGATATTGGTGTACAGCAGCATGATCGCATATTCGGGAGAGGAAAATGCAAGGGGAATGCGGGGAGGACTCCATTTCTTTTCTGTCCAACGCGCCGAAGATATGAAGAACGCGCAGCGAAGGTGTGCGCGGAGAACGGGCTTGCACCGATTCGGCCGTCTGCGCACCGGCGATTCAGGGGACGGATCGGCGAGGCCAACCGTCCTTTTCTCCTGCACGGTCGGCGGGCAAGAGACCGGACAGCTTTTTGTTTATTCAGAGGTTCACATGCCGGCAAACGGGCTGAGCGCGGACAGATCCTCATCCCATGCGGCGATCCGCTCAAAGTCCTCCATCTGCCGCTCGCTCGACACGGCGACGATCGGGATCGCGGGGACGCCGGAGCGGAGGAGGTACGCGACCGCCGGGACCGCCTCGGAGACGCCGTGCGCGCGGGCGATCTCCGTGAGCTTTCCGAAAGCCTCCCGGTCATGCGGGCCCGCCTCGGTCTTCCCTGCCGCCAGCTTCGGGTAGAACCCGCCCGCCGCCGCAGAGAACGCGAGGAGGGGCAGATCCCGTTCGCGGTGGAGATTCCAGAGCGCCTGCCCCGTCGCGACAATGCCGTCGCCCTTCGGCAGCTCGCCGTCCCGGTCCGCCGCAAGACATTCCTCGTGCAGGCTCCATTCGTTCGACGCGGCGATCATCCATTCGCGCCAGTCGGCGCCGAGGTAGTCCATCGCCGCACGCACCCGGTCCGCGCGGTAGTTCGAGAGCCCGAAGCGCGTGATCCGTCCGCTCTTCACCATATCGGCGAGAAAATCGACGATCACGCGGATATCGAGGGCGGGATCGTCCCGGTGCAGGAGATAGATCGGGATCGTGTCGAGTCCCAGCGTCCGGCGGGAATCCTCGAGATCGGCTTCGGCGCACGCCCGGTTCACGCGGCTGACGTCGCGCGCGTCGAAGGCGTAGTGACAGCCCTTCGAGGTGACGATCATGTCGGTGACCTGCCGGCTTTTCAGCCATGCGCCGATGCACCGCTCGGATTCGTTCATTCCGGACCGCGTCCAGCGTCCGTAGCAGTTTGCCGTGTCAAGGAAGCGCCCGCCCATCGCGTAGTAGCAGTCGAGCAGCGCAAAGGAGCGTTCGTCGTCGTAATCCCCGCCCAGCCGTCCGCATCCGTAGCACACGGCGGACAGCGGCTCGGGAAAGCTGTCGAATCGGATTTTCCGGATCATTCTGAATCCCTCAAAAACGGGAGGGACTTTCTCGAGTCCCTCCCTGTGCTTTGTTTCGGTAATCAATACTTGTTCGCGCCGTTGTTCTGGCTCTTGCCGACGTTGAGCATCTTCAGGATTTCGTTGAAGTCCTCGTCGGAGATGGGCGCGCTTTCGTCGTCGTTCGTCTCGGGCTTCGCGGCGGGACGGCGGACGGTGGTCTGCGGCTTCTGACCGACGACGTTGATGTCGGTCTTGCCGGCGACGGTCTTGCCGGATGCGACGGGATGGAAGGTGTCCTTCTTCGTGAAGGTCTTGTCCATTTCGTTCTTGTTCTGGAAGCCGGTTGCGATGATCGTGACCTTCATGGTGTCCTCGAGCGTCTCGTCGAACGCCGCGCCCCAGATGACGACCGCGTCTTCGTCGGCTTCGTTCGTGATGAGTTCGGAGGCGATGGTGATGTCTTCGAGCGCGATGTCCGGAGACGCCGTGATCGCGACGAGAACGCCCTTCGCGCCGGTGATGGTGGTCTCGAGCAGCGGGCTGGTGATCGCCGCGCGCGCCGCTTCGTTGGCCTTGTCCTTGCCGGAGGCTTCGCCGATGCCCATGTGCGCGTAGCCCGCGTCGAGCATGACGGAGGTGACGTCCGCGAAGTCGAGGTTGATGTACTG
>CACZSA010000181.1 GCA_902783705.1 uncultured Ruminococcus sp. | reverse complement strand
GGATCGTTCTGCACGAGGACCGGATCCCCCGCGAGCCCGAGACCCCGGTAATACCGTCCCGTCAGCCCGGGCTTCCCATCCTCGTCCGTCAGCGCGCCCCGCGGGAAGGGGGAGGCCATGTCGCCGAGGATCTTGCATCCCGCGTCGTGCAGCACCCGCGTCGAGGGGGAGACCGTCTTGCGGATCCCTTCGAGGACGGAGACGCCGCTCTTGCCGCCGGGCGTGTAGTCGCCGAGCACCGCGTGATCCGCGCACGGTCCGAGGACGGCGACGGTCCCGATGTCCTTTGAGAGCGGGAGCGTCTTGTTGTCATTTTTGAGGAGGACCATGCTCTCCCGCGCGATCCGCAGGGCGAGATCGAGGTGCTCCGGCGAATGCACAAGCTTCTCCCGGCGGCTCACGTCCACGTAGGGATGATCGAAGAGGCCGAGAAGGAATTTCACCTTGAGGACCCGCCCGCACGCCTGCCGGATCACATCCTCGCCGAGTCTGCCGGAGCGGACCAGTTCGCGAAGCCCCTCCTGCCACTCCCTGTGCGGGAAATCGAAGAGCTGCAGATCGACGCCCGCTTCGAGACCCATCGCCATCGCCTCGCGGCGGTTCACGGCGACGTAGTGGTTGTCGTACAGGCGCTCCACCGCCGTCATATCCGAGCGGACGAAGCCCCGCATGCCCCACTCCCCGCGCAGGATTTCCGTCAGAAGCTCGTGATCGGAGGAAACAGGCGCGCCGTCGATGGCGTTGTAGGAGCACATGACGTTGACCGCTCCGGCCTCCTTTACCGCCGCCTCAAAGACGGGGAGCGCGTCGGAGTAGACCTCGTGCCGTCCCAGGGCGCAGGGCGCGCAGTTGAGTCCGCCCACGGGCGCGCCGTACCCGACGTAATGCTTCGGTTCCGAGGCAATGGCGTCGGGCGCGTCGAGGCGATCTCCCTGCATCCCGCGCACGGTCTCCCGCGCGAATTCGGAGCAGAGTAGGGTATCCTCGCCGTAGGATTCCTCGGTCCGTCCGTAGCGCGGGTCGCGGATCAGGTCCATCACCGGGCTGAACGTCTCGCAGACCCCGAACGCGCGGGCCTCTTCGGCAATCGCGTGTCCCATCTCATGCCCGAGCGCCGGATCGAAGGTCGCGGCGAGCCCGATCTGCTGCGGGAACGAGGTGGCCTCGCGGTGGCTGAGACCGTGCAGAGCCTCTTCGCTGAACAGAAACGGAATGCCGAGGCGCGTTTCCTCGACGGCGTACCGCTGCAGCTCGTTCGCCTGTTCCGGCGTCATCTCCCGCAGCTGCACGCTGCCCGTGCTGTTTTGCCCGAGGATCGCTTTCAGCTTGTCCCTGGCGGGGACCGCGGTCATCTTTCCGTCGACGGATTCCGTGCGGGTGAAATCCCCGCTCGCGTACTGATCCGTCTGCAAAATCATCTCTTCGAGTGTCATTCTGTCCAGCAGATCCCGGACTCTTTCGTCCGCCGTCAGCCGGCTGTCGCGATAATCGTTCATGCGCGCACCTGTTCCTTTCCTTGGATGCATTTCATTGGCGTTACCGTATTATACCATCTCCGTCCCACCACCGTCAAGGCGGCGGGAGAGAGGATTTTCAATTCCCCGCGGTCTTTTTTTGCGGATCCCCTTGCGTCCTGCGCCGGGGTGTGCTATACTCGAACCAAACCTATCTTCATATAATCAGGAGTCCGATATGAAAACCTGTGTTCTGCCCGATCCGCGTTTCCGGGTATCCGGTCGGCGCGATCCGAAGGAAGAAAAGACGAATCTCTGGTGGTCCGGGTCCGGGATCCGGTTCTCCTGGAGCGGCACGACGCTCGAGGCGGATATTTCGTGGAACGGTTCGACGCACAATCCGTGGATCGGCGTGACTGTCGACGGCGCGCCCGTCTGCCGCTTCCCGCTGATGCCCGGGACGCACCGCTATCCCCTTCTCGCGGGCATGGACGGGAACTCTGCCCATGTGATCTCCGTCGTCCGGGATTCCCAGCCCGTTGAGGGGAGCGACGCCGGACCGATCGTGATCGAGGCGGTCCATGCGGATGGGGAAGTGCGTCTGCCCGAGGCGCGCCCGCTCCTTCTCGAATTCCTCGGCGACAGCCTGACCGTCGGCGAAGGATGCCTCGGACCGCAGTCGGCGGGAGAATGGCGGATGATCTGGATCTCCGTGCTCTCCGCGTTCCCCGCACTTGTTTCGGAGAAGCTCGACGCGGAAATGCGGGTGATCGCCCTCGGCGGATGGGGCGCGTCCCGGAGCTGGGACAATCGGCCCGAGAACCGGATCGGACGGATCTATGGCCAGCTCTGCGCGCCGATCCCCGGCGGGGAAGGACCGATCGATTTCCCGGAGAGACCGGCGGACGCCGTCGTCATCAACCTCGGCACGAACGACGGATCCGCGATCCAGCGCATGGAAGGGGAGGAGCGCGCGCAGGCTGAAAAGCTGCTCCGCCATCGCGCCGTGGAGCTGATGCAGGCCGTGCGGGCGCGCAATCCCGGGGCGGCGATCCTCTGGGCGTACGGTCTGTGCGGCAAGCCGATGGAACCGATTCTGAAAGGCGCGGTGGACGAATATCTCTCCTCGGGCGGGGAGCGGGCCGCGTATCTCTCGCTGACCCCTGCCGCAAGCCTCGGCTCCCGTTTCCATCCGAGCCGCGAGGCGCACCGGACAGCCGCCCGGGAGATCGCCGGGAAGCTCTCCGAGATGCTCGGATCCGAGGAAAAATAACGCCGCGCCTGGGAGACAGGCCCGACGGGGGGCAGACTGTTTCGGGGGAGATGTTGAAAATCGACGTTTTGACCATTTTGCTGTGATAATCAAATGCGCGGGGCGTCACCCTGCACAAAAACAGCCTGTTCTTCGTGAAAAATCTATTGACAAATCCCCGCCGGGCGTGTATAATGAAAACGAAAATCCGCATGATTATGCGAAAGACAGGAGGAAATCATGAAAAGAATCAGCCTGATCGTCCTGTGCGTCTGCATGGCCGCCCTGCTTGCGGTCGCCGCGTACGCCTACGACGACATCCAGCTTCCGGGGACGAACACCGCACCCGTGATCGACGGCAAGCTGGACGACTGCTATGTCAAGATCCACGATTTCTACAGTCCGAACGAGAACGAGTGGTACGACAACGCCGACCTCGGGCATGACGCCCAGGGCGAGGCGTGGGGCACCTGGGACGCGGAAAACTTTTACGCGTTCTTCAAGATCGCCGAAGAGGACTACTTCCCGCAGAACGGCGAAGCAGATCCTCCGGGATCGAACTACTCCTCCATGTATCTCGCCCTCCTCGCGACGGAACCCGTGAACGACCTGCCGGAGGACGACCTCTACGTCATGCAGTGCTCGTTCAACCGTTCCATCGAGGACACCAAGGAATGGAAATACACCGGATCTGTTGTGGAAAAGTACCGCGACAACTCCGCGAGTTATGCGGTCTATGATACCTGCCCCTTCGATTTCGAAGTGGTGAACGACGGCAAGTACACCTATTATGAAGTGAAAATGCCGTGGGATCAGATCGACCGCACGGGCAAGGTCTCCTTCACCGAGGGCCACAAGTGGTTCTTCAACTACATCATCACCTGGCAGAACGATACGGCGTACAACACCGTGCAGTACGGTCAGGGTCTGATGAACGACATCTACGACATGGGCGGCGTGGTCACCCTCACGGCGGCGCCCGCCGGCTCCGGCTCCTCCGCTGCCGCAGCTCCGGCAGGCGAGCGCGCGACCGTTGCGAAAGGCGCGGACGGCAGCCTCCAGATCCCGAAGACGCCCGTCGCCATGACGATGGACGGCTATCTCGACGACACCTATGCGAAGCTCTCCGACTTCTACGCCACCGACGGCTTCCGCACCGACTATGACGCGGAGAAGAGCATCAAGGGCGCCGCGTACACCGCGTGGGACGACGACAAATTCTATATGTTCCTCGAGGTCCTGACGCCCGAATTTGAACCCATCTTCGACGTTCAGGCGATCGACATGGGCATCGGCCCTGCCGGCTACGTCGCGCTCCTCGGCACCGCGGACGGCTCCTGGACGGACGATCAGCGGTTTGAGATCGGCATCGCGCTCGCAGACGAGGACATTCCGGTCTGGAAGGTCTCGAGCCCCGCGGACATCAAGGACTCGAGCGCCGACAACTTCTGGTTCGACGAGTGCCCGTACTCCTTCGGCGTGCGCCGTGACGCGGAGACGAATTACCTCTACTATGAATTCGGGATTCCGTGGTCCTTCCTCGACCGTACCGACATGCTCACCTACACCGAGGGCAGCCAGTTCATCCTGAACTACGCCGCGAACGTCCACACCACCACCGATTACAGCAACGGCGCAAGCCACATCGCGGAATTCGGCGGCGGCATCTGGGCGGGCAGCTATACCGACGGCGCGGTCGTCACCCTGGTCGGCGGCTCCGGCGAGGCGACGGCTCCCGCACAGTCCGGCCCCGCGCAGCCCTATGACACCATTGAGATCCCGCAGAAGGCCGTGACGGTCGACGGCGTGATCGGCGACGGCGAATGGGACGGCGCGACCCGCATGACCCTCAACATCTCGGACACCTCCACATGGACCGAAAACGGCGCGGGCATCGTCGGCACGGACGGCTGGTCCAAGCTCGGCCACACCGACGACGACTTCTCGACCGACCTCGCCTTCACGGTCGACGGCGACAACCTCTACATCCTGCTCACCCGCAAGGACTCGACCCTGAACTTCGCTTCGGACAACTATCACCGTCCGTACTCCTCCGACTGCGCACTCATGTGGTTCTACGATCCCGATTACGCGGCGCAGTACGGCCTGCAGCTTCTTGCGGCGAACAAGAAGGGCGAGCCGATCATCGGCTACTTCTTCATGGACTCCGACCAGAACGATTCCATCAACCTCATGGAAGAGGGCTATGCCGAAGCGGTGACCAAAACGACCGCCGACAGCTACATCATGGAAGCGAAGATCAACATGAACGGCATGGATGACTTCTCCCGCGACATGCTCGCGAACGGGAAGATCCGCGTCACCTGGTGCGCCGTCAACATCTGCGAGGAAGGCTGGGACAGCGACGACGACCAGCACGTCCTCTGGGGCACCTACAACTATCAGGCGCAGTACAAGGGCGTCAACGACTGGGAGAATGCGCCCATCGCGAAGCTCGTCGGCGAAGGCTCCGCGTCCGGGACTGCTCCGGCGGCGACCGAGCTTCTGAACAAGTCCTGGGACAACATCTTCATCGACGGAGAAATGATAGTCAACGGCAGCGCGAACGTCTGGCTCGCCGACAACCCGATCGAAGATGATATCTTCCAGCTCACCGTGCGCGGCTGGTCCTACCTCAGCACCCCGATCACCGGCTTCGCCTACACGATCGACGGCGGCGACGCGGTGAAGTCCGCGGACTACATCGTGGACCGTCCTGACGTCAAGGCTGCGATCAGCGAGGAGGCAGAGGGCTTTGAAATCGCGGTCGACGTCGACGGACTCGCGGAAGGCGACCACCTTCTGAAGTTCTACGCTCTCGACGCGAACGGCGAAATGGTCGACACCACGTTCGATCTCCCGTTCACGATCATCCGGACAGCGGCGCCTGCCGAAGAGCCCGCACCCGACGAACCGGCTGAACCTGCCGAAGAGCCGACGCCCGCCGAAGAGCCGGCTGAGGAACCTGCGGCAGAGGAGCCTGCTGCGGAAGAGCCCGAACCGGAACCTCCCACGACGGAACCCACGCCGCCCGCTCCGGCACCGGAAGCGAAATCCGGCTGCGGATCGTTCCTCGGCGGCGGCCTGATCGTCCTCGTGACGCTTCTCGGCTCCGCGTGGATCGCGAAGAGAAAATAAGATAACCCGGCTATGAGAGAGGGGATCCCCGGATCCCTTCTCTTTTTGCCCGGGACGCTTGCAAAACGTTCCCGGATATGCTATAATCAACGCATACCACAATTTCTTTCGGGAGGAATCATTATGAAAATCCTGTTTCAGGGCGACAGCATCACCGACGCCGGAAGAGCGCGCGAGGATTATCACGACCTCGGCTGGGGCTATCCGAAATACGCCGCGGAGCTGATCAAGAACCGCCATCCCGGCACGGAATTCGAGTTCATCAATCTCGGCATCGGCGGGCATCGGGCGGAAAATCTGCGTGACCGCTGGCAGACGGACTGCATCGATCTCGAACCCGACCTCGTCTCCATCATGATCGGCATCAATGATACGTGGCACCGCGCGGGGGACAGAAACTGGATGCCCCACGACTATTTCGAGGAGTGCTATCGGTACATCCTTTCCGAGACCCGCGCGAAGACGAAGGCGAAGATCCTTATTATCGAGCAGTATCTCCTTCCCGTGCCGGACAAGGAGTACTTCCGCGTCGACCTCGACCCGAAGATCCAGGTGACCCGGAAGCTGGCGCGCGAGTTTGCGGACGCCTTCATCCCGATGGACGGCCTCTTTGCCTCCCATTGCATCGGAGAAGCCCCGACGGCCTGGTCCCCGGACGGCGTGCATCCCAACGAAGCCGGCGCGCGTCTCATCGCCGGATATTATGCCGACACCTTCGATTTACTCTTCGGACAGATGAAATAAAAAATGACAGCAGAGGGAGCCGTGCGGATCGCATTGTTCCCTCTGCTTTGCGGAGATCATCAAACAGGAGGATGGAATCATGAACAAGCCGTTGAGAGTTGCCGTGATCGGCGCGGGCGGATGGGGCTATCAGCATGCACGGGCTTTCTCCTCCCGCCGGGACACCGTGCTCACGTCCGTCACCGGGCGGACCGAGGAGCGCACGAGACGCCGCGCGGAGGAATTCGGCGTTCCGTATTATCTCGATATCGCCGAGATGCTCGAAAAGGACCGTCCGGATTTCGTCTCGGTCTGCATGCCGGGGCAGGGGACCTTTGCGCCGACGATGGAGGTGATCCGCGCGGGCGTGCCGCTTCTTGTCGAAAAGCCGCTCGCATACAAGCTCGACGAGGCAGAGGCCATGATCGCGGAGGCGAAAAAAAAGAACCTCTTTTTCGCGATCGACTTCAACCATCGGTACAGCATCCCGGCTCAGATGGCGCGGGAGGACATCGAAAAAGGAAGGCTCGGGGACGTGGTGTTTGCCCTGTGGCGGTTCGGTCACGGCTCCGGCCCGCTGAATCACCCCTACCTGAACCTGATCGAGGCCCAGTGCCACGGGCTCGATCTGCTCGAATCCCTCTGCGGACCGATCGCGTCGGTGCAGGCGGAAATGACCGACATGACGGGGAAGGGGAGCTATTCGACGTTCTCCCTCTCGCTCCGTTTCGCCGGCGGAGGCGTCGGCTCCTTCCTCGGCACCTTCGACTCGTCGGAGAACTATGAATTCTCCCACGTCGTCGAGATCAACGGGACGCGGGGCCGCATCCTCATGGAGGACTCCGTCTGCGGCTATCGCTTCCAGTCCGTCGATTCGCGCCGCGCGGAGGTCTGGAATCCCGCGTTCTTCCGCGACGACGAGCGGAGCTTCAACCGCAATCTGGACCGCCATCTCGACGCCCTGATCCCCGCGCTCCGGGAGGGACGGGAGCCGCCCGTGCCCGCCGAAAAGGGACTGCGCGCCTTGAAGCTGGCCCATGCCGCGATCGAATCCTTTGAGACCGGATGGCGCGTGACGACCGCGGAATAACGGCGGATTATTTCTTCATCTCCATGTACGGCAGGACTTCGAAGCCGTTTCTGCGGTAGACCCGGATCGCGCCTTCGTTCTCCGCCTCGACCTCGAGACGCTCGACATACCCGGGATGCCTCTCGGCGGCATGACGGAGAAAGCGGCTGCCGATCCCCTCGCCCCGGTACGCGTCCCGGATATAGAGATCCTCGATCCAGAGGCAGGGCCTGCCGAACTCCGTCGAAAAGCTCTTCGCGAGCATGGCATAGCCGAGGAGCTCTTCCGCGTTCTCGAACACATATCCCTCGAGATAGGGCGAGCCGCTGACGCATGCGTCGATATCCGCCTCGAAGATCTCCTCGGATCCGTCGGACAGCACCGCCGGGGACGCGTAGAACACCCGCATCATCTCCAAAACCGCCGCCCGGTCCCGCGCCTCCATTGATCTGATTGCAAATTCCATCGTAATTGCCTCCCATCTGTTGTCAAAATCCGTCAAGAAAGGGCCATGCTGCTCATGACCCTTTTCTGCTGTCTGTCAGTCGAGGAAATAGACCTCCATGTCGGTGACGCGGCCCTCGATGCTCATGAGCGGGGCGTTCGGATCGTCGTCGAGCATCCAGATATCCACCTGCCACGGATCGAGATGGCCCGTGTCCTCCGATACCCGGTAGCCGAAGTCATAGCGGTCGTTCTTGATGTACATCCGGGTTCCGATCGGTATGTAGTCGAGGTTCGTCGCGACGGTCTGTCTGGTGGTATAATTGCCGGAGTAGGTCGGGCCGACCAGATTGTAATAGGTCGCCGTGCAGATCTTCTTCCACGAGTAGGAGTAGGTCACGCCGTCCCCGCCGACGAAGGTTCCGCCGACGCCGACCTCGCACACGCCCGGGACCATCGCGGTGAGCACCTCTTCCCAGTCGAGTCTCCGGTCAACCTCCACGCCGTTCTTGTAAAAGACGGTGTAGTGCATGATGCTCTCGCCGTCCACGCCCGCCGCAAGCACGTTGACCTCGCCGCGCGGAATGGTGTCGATGCCGATCTCCTCGTCGGTGTGCGGCACGATCTGCCGGATGCTCTCGGTCGCGGTGCGCCAGCGGTCCACGGTGATCGTCTGATCGGCAGCCAGCCAGTCGTTCCAGAGATCCACCGAGGCGACCTCATCGTCCTCCAGCACGATCCCGTTGTTGTAGAGGATCATGCCGAGTGTCGTCGCCTCCGTGTAGACCGTCAGGTCATTCCGGTCGAAGAAGTCCACGGTGATCCAGTACTTCGGATTCTGCGGCTCCTGCGCGGGCGCGGAATATCCGAGGTTCGGATTGCTGTTGTCGTTGTAGCTGTTCCACGCCGTCGTGAAGGAGAGACGCGCGGAGGAATCCATCATCCGGGTGAGAATCGCCGCGGCTTCGCTCCGGCGGATGAAATCGTAGGGATAGCAGCTGTGCGCGTCATCGCTGCCCTGCACGATCCCGGCGCGGTAGAGGGCGTAGATCGCCGGGCCGTCCTGATCGTAAACGGAAACGTCGGGGATCGTGCCGTCCGGGACGTCGTTGACCGCCGGGAGGGCGTCGGCGGGAATCGCGTTCGCGAACATGGCGAGGAAGCGTCCGCGCGTCGCGCAATTGTTCCATGCGTATTCCTCGGTGATGATCCCGACCGTCCAGGCGTAATCGGCGTAGTTCCGGTACCACGGTATGCCCGTCGTGAGCGTGACCGAGCCGTTCCACCAGAGCTGATTCAGGCAGGAGGCCAGCTTCACGGCCTCGGCATAGGTGAGATAATCGTCCGGGCAGAAGGTCGTGTCGGTCTTGCCGTTGATGAGTCCGGACTGCACCGCGTTCATCACGTCCGAATAGTACCAGGCGGACGGGGAGACGTCGGTGAACGGATTGTAGATATATGCGGCGGCGTGGGTCAGCAT
>CACZSA010000180.1 GCA_902783705.1 uncultured Ruminococcus sp. | reverse complement strand
ATCCCGCTCGACGACGCGTACACCGTCTGGGATCTCGAGAAATCCGCTCCGGTCGATCCGGCGTCCTTCCTCTCGCTGGGCAGGGCGACGCCGTTTGAGGGGATGGTCTTCTCGGGCGAATGCGTCCTCACGTCCCGGAATGGGAAAACCTTGTATCGGAATAAAGAAATCATAAACGCACATACTACGGAGGAGAGAATTCATGGCTAAGAGAACGGATATCAAGAAGGTATGCATCATCGGCTCCGGCCCCATCGTCATCGGACAGGCGGCGGAATTTGACTACGCAGGAACACAGGCCTGCCTCGCGCTGAAGGAAGAGGGATACGAGGTCATCCTCGTCAACTCCAACCCCGCCACCATCATGACCGACACGCAGATCGCGGACAAGGTCTACATGGAACCCCTGACGCTCGAATACATCGCGAAGATCCTCCGCTATGAGCGCCCGGACGCCATCGTCCCCGGCATCGGCGGTCAGACCGGTCTGAACCTCGCCGTTCAGCTCGAAAAGAAGGGCGTTCTCCGCGAATGCGGCGTCGAGCTGCTCGGCACGCCCTCCGCCTCCATTGAACGCGCGGAGGACCGTGAGCTGTTCAAGGAGATGTGCGAATCGATCGGCGAGCCCGTCATCCCGTCGGAGATCACCTACTCCCTCGACGAGGCGAAGGCGGCGGCGGAGCGGATCGGCTATCCCGTGGTTCTGCGCCCGGCGTTCACCCTCGGCGGCACGGGCGGCGGCTTCGCATACAACGAAGAAGAGCTTCTCGAGGTGGGCGCGGCGGCCTTCCGTCTCTCCCCCGTGCACGAGGTGCTGATCGAAAAGAGCGTCAAGGGCTACAAGGAGATCGAATTCGAGGTCATGCGCGACTCGAACGACCACGCGATCACCATCTGCGGGATGGAGAACGTGGATCCGGTCGGCGTACACACGGGCGACTCCATCGTCGTGGCTCCGATCCTCTCGCTGAACGAGCACGACCTCAAAATGCTGAACGACTCCGCGATCAAGATCATCCGCGAGCTGAAGATCGAGGGCGGCTGCAACGTCCAGTTCGCCCTGAATCCGGAATCCTCCGAATACTTCCTCATCGAGGTCAACCCGCGCGTCTCCCGTTCCTCCGCGCTCGCCTCCAAGGCGTCCGGCTATCCGATCGCCCGCGTGACGGCGAAGATCGCGCTCGGCATGGCGCTCGAGGACATTCCCGTGGCGGGCGGTACGGCGGCGATCGAGCCCTCCCTCGACTACATCGTCGCGAAATTCCCGCGGTTCCCCTTCGACAAGTTTGCCGACGCGCCGAACACCCTCGGCACCCAGATGAAGGCGACCGGCGAGGTCATGGGCATCGGCTCGAACCTCGAGGAATGCATGCTGAAATCCGTGCGCTCGCTGGAGACGGGCGTCTGCCACCTGCACATGGCGAAGTTCGACGGCATGACGGACGGGGAGATCCTCGACTATCTGAAGGACTTCCGCGCGGACGGCATCTTCGCGGTGACGGAGCTGATCCGCCGGGGCGTCTCCCTCGACGAGCTGCACCGCGTGACGATGATCACGGATCTCTTTCTCGAATCGATCAAGAAGATCACCGACATGGAAAAGAAGCTCGCGGCGCATCCCGGGGATCTTGAAGTTCTCCGCGAGGCGAAGAAGATGGGCTTCTCGGACAAATACACGGCGAAGCTCTGGAACCGTGCGGAGATCGAGGTTTACAACCAGAGAATCGAGTGCGGCCTCACCCCGGTCTTCCGCATGGTCGACACACTCCACACCGGGAAGTATATCGCGTATCTCTACTCCTCCTACACCGGGGAGAATCAGTCCATCCTGACGGAGAAAAAGAAGATCGTCACCCTCGGCGCGGGCCCGATCCGCATCGGTCAGGGCGTGGAGTTCGACTATTCCACGGTCCACGCCGTCCAGACCATCAAGCGGAACGGCTATGAGGCCATCATCATCAACAACAACCCGGAGACCGTCTCCACGGACTACACGACGGCGGACAAGCTCTATTTCGAGCCGCTCACACCCGAGGACATCATGGCGATCCTCAACTTTGAGAATCCCGAAGGCGTCATCGCGTCCCTCGGCGGTCAGACCGCGATCAACCTCGCCGAACCGCTCATGGAGCGCGGCGTGAAGATCATCGGCACGGACTGCGAGGCGATCGAGCGGGCGGAAAACCGCGACGCGTTCGAACGCCTGCTTCTGAAGCTCGGGATCCCCCAGCCGAACGGACGCGCGGTCACGTCGATCGAAGAGGGTGTGAAGGCCGCGGAAGAGATCGGTTATCCCGTGCTCGTCCGTCCGTCCTTCGTACTCGGCGGGCGCGCGATGGAGATCGTCTCGAAGGAGGAGCATCTCCGCCACTACCTGAAGAACGCCGTGGAAATCGACGTCGACAAGCCCGTTCTCGTCGACAAGTACATCGCCGGGCGCGAGGTCGAGGTCGACGCGATCTGCGACGGTCACGACGTCTTCGTCCCCGGGATCATGGAGCTGGTCGAGCGGACCGGCATCCACTCCGGCGACTCGATCTCCGTCTATCCGACCTATTCGATCTCGAACAAGGTCAAGGGGATCATTCTCCAGTACGCGAAGAAGCTCGGTCTCGGCATCGGGATCGTCGGGCTCTACAACATCCAGTTCATCGTGACGCCGCAGGACGAGGTGTATATCATCGAAGTCAACCCGCGCTCCTCCCGCACGGTGCCCTTCCTCTCGAAGTCCACGGGCTATTCCCTCGCCGACATCGCGACCGAGGTCATCCTCGGCAAGACGCTCAAGGAACAGGGCTATTTCGACCTCTATCCGGACGAGAAGAAGCGGTACTACGTCAAGGCGCCCGTCTTCTCCTTCCTGAAGATCAAGGGACTCGACGCCTACCTGTCGCCTGAGATGAAGTCCACGGGCGAGGCCATCGGCTACGACGACAAGCTCCACCGCGCGATGTACAAGGCGCTCGTCGCCTCCGGCATGAAGCTGCAGAATTACGGCACCGTGATCTTCACCCTCGCGGACGAAGACAAGGAGGAGGCCCTGCCGCTCGCAAAGCGGTTCTATGAGATGGGCTTCAACATCGAGGCCACCACGGTGACCGCAAACTTCCTGAAGGATCACGGCGTGCGGACGCGTCTGCTCCACAAGCCGAGCGAAGGCTCGAACGAAGTCGTCGACGCCATCCGCGCAGGCTACGTCAGCTACGTCATCAACACCCGCGCGATCCTCTCCGGCTTCCACACCATCGACGGCGTGGCGATCCGGCGCGCGGCGACCGAATCCGGCGTGACCATGCTCACCTCGCTCGACACGGTCCGCGTCCTGCTCGACGTCCTCGAGGAGACGACGCTGACGATCTCCACCATCGATTCCTGATCCCCGAAGCACCCCCAAGGAGGTATCCCGTGAAACAGGAAATCCTGACTGTAAAATCCAACGACGCTCTGACAAAGAGCGTTTACCGGTTGCGGCTGGAGGGCGATCTCTCGTCCTTCACCCGTCCGGGACAGTTCTGCAATATCGCCCTCCCCGGCTTCTATCTCCGCCGCCCGATCTCCGTCTGCGACATCGAGGACGGCGTGCTGACCCTGCTCTACAAGGTCGTCGGGCACGGCACGGAGGCCATGGCGGACATGATGCCCGGCACGAAGCTCGATGTTCTCTGCGGCCTCGGCAACGGCTATGACACAGAAAAATCCGGTCCCGCTCCCCTGCTCCTCGGCGGCGGCGTCGGGATCCCGCCCCTCTACGGGCTCGCGAAGGCGCTGATCGCGGAGGGAAAACAGGTCCGCGCGATCCTCGGCTTCAACACGGCGGAGGAGATCTTCTGGGCGGACGAATTCCGTGCCCTCGGTGCGGACGTGACCGTGACGACGGCGGACGGCTCCGCGGGCGTGAAGGGTTTCGTGACCGACGCGATGCCCGATGAATACACATATTTCTACACCTGCGGTCCGATCCCGATGCTCCGCGCGGTGTACGCGAAGACCGTCACCTCCGGGCAGTTCAGCTTCGAGGCGCGGATGGGATGCGGCTTCGGCGCGTGCATGGGCTGTTCGATGAAGACGGCGGACGGCGGCTACAAGCGGGTCTGCCGTGAGGGTCCGGTATTTGAAAAGGAGGAGATCGTATGGGAAAGCTGAACGTCACCCTCTGCGGGATCGAAATGGACAATCCCGTCATCCCCGCCTCCGGCACCTTCGGATACGGATATGAATTCGCCGAGCTCTACGACATCAACTGCCTCGGGACCTTCTCGTTCAAGGGAACGACAAAGGAACCGCGCTACGGCAATCCCCTGCCCCGGATCGCGGAATGCAAGGCGGGCCTGATCAACGCGATCGGGCTCCAGAATCCCGGCATCGACCGCGTGATCTCCGAGGAGCTCCCGAAGCTCAAGGAGGTCTTCTCGAAGCCCGTCATGGCGAACGTCGGCGGGTTCTCCGTCGAGGAATACGTCGAGCTCTGCGCGCGCCTCGACCGGGAGGAGCAGGTCGGCTGGCTCGAGGTCAACATCAGCTGTCCGAACGTGAAGGCGGGCGGAAAATCCTACGGCATGACGCCGGAGGACGCGGCGGAGGTGACGGCGGCAGTCAAGGCCGTGACGACGAAGCCCTGCATCATGAAGCTGACGCCGAACGTGACGGACATCGTTTCGATTGCGAAGGCCTGCGAGGACGCGGGCGCGGACGGCGTGAGCCTCATCAACACCCTCTACGGCATGCGGATCGATCTGAAAACCGGACGTCCCGTGATCGCGAACCGGATGGGCGGTTATTCCGGCCCGGCGGCGTTCCCGATCGCGCTCCGGATGGTGTATCAGGTACGCTCCGCCGTAAAGATCCCGATCGTCGGCATCGGCGGCGTTTCCTCGGCGGAGGACGTCGTCGAGATGATGTACGCGGGAGCGACCGCGGTGGGCGTCGGGGCGGCGAACTGCATCGATCCCTTCGCATCGAAGAAAATCATCGAAGACCTCCCGCGCGTCATGGAGAAATACGGCATCGATTCGCTGGAGAGCATCATTGGAGGTGCGCAGTAATGGGACGCGACGTCATCATCGCCTGTGATTTCCCGTCGGCGGAGAAGACCCTCTCCTTCCTCGACCGGTTCACGGGCAGAAAACCCTTTGTCAAGATCGGCATGGAGCTCTTCTATGCCGAAGGCCCCGCCGTCGTGCGGGCGATCAAGGAGCGGGGGCACAGGATCTTCCTCGATCTCAAGCTCCACGACATTCCGAACACCGTCAAAAAGTCGATGGCGGTCCTCTCCGCACTCGACGTCGATATCGTGAACTGCCATGCGTCCGGCACGGTCCGGATGATGGAGGCCGCGCTCGAAGGACTGACCCGTGCGGACGGCACCCGTCCCCTGCTCATCGCCGTCACCCAGCTGACCTCGACCGACCAGGAATCGATGGAAGAGGATCTCTGGATCCGCGAGCCGATCGACCGGGTCGTGATGCACTACGCGGAGAACGCGCGCCGGGCCGGGCTCGACGGCGTGGTCTGCTCGCCGCTCGAAGCGGGCAAGGTCCACGCGGTCTGCGGCGCGGATTTCCTGACCGTGACTCCGGGCGTACGCTTTGCCGACGGCGACATCGGCGATCAGAAGCGCGTGATGACGCCCGCCGCCGCCCGTGAGATCGGGTCGGACTACATCGTCGTCGGACGCCCGATCACCGCGGCGGAGGATCCGGTCGCGGCATACACGCGCTGCGTCGAAGAGTTCGTTGACTGAACCAAAAGAATTGAGCATAAACAACTGAGATCGAAGAAGGAGATCATCATGGAGCTTTCCAGAGTAATCGCGAAGGATCTTTTGAGCATCCAGGCCGTATTCTTCCGTCCGGAGGAGCCCTTCACCTGGGCGTCCGGGATCAAGAGTCCGGTCTACTGTGACAACCGCCTGACCCTGACCGCGCCCGAGGTGCGTACCGACGTGGAGGAAGGGCTCGCCGCCGTTATCCGCGAGAACTACCCGGACGTCGAAGTTCTCATGGGCACCTCGACCGCCGGGATCGCGCACGCCGCCATCACCGCGCACCTCATGGGGCTGCCGATGGGCTACGTACGCTCCGGCGCGAAGGACCACGGACGCCAGAATCAGATCGAGGGGCGGCTCGTCCCCGGTCAGAAGGTCGTCGTCGTGGAGGATCTGATCTCGACGGGCGGCTCTGTGATCGAGGTCGTGAACGTACTGCGCGAGGCGGGCGCGGAGGTGCTCGGGATCGCGTCGATCTTCACCTACGGGATGAAGAAGGGGTTTGAACGGCTTGCGGACGCGGGGGTCAAGAACGTATCCCTCACGAACTTCGACGTCATCGCCGAGGTCGCCGCCGAGGAGCATTACATCCGTCCGGAGGACATCGCGCGGCTCATCGCCTTCCGCAACAATCCGTCCGACGAGAGCTGGATCGGAGGCGTCCGGTGAAAAGCGTTATCGATATTCTCGACCTCTCCGTCGAAGAGCTCGACGCGCTGATCGCGACGGCGGAGGACATCATCGCAAACCCCGCAAAGTATGCTGAAAAATGCCACGGCAAAAAGCTCGCGACGCTCTTCTTCGAGCCGTCCACCCGCACGCGGATGAGCTTCGAGGCGGCGATGTACGAGCTCGGCGGCAACGTGCTCTCGATGACCGACGCGGCCTCCTCTTCGGCCTCCAAGGGCGAGAGCGTCGCGGACACGGCGAAGGTCATCAGCTGCTACGCCGACATCATCGCGATGCGTCATCCCAAGGAAGGCGCGGCGCTCGTGGCGGCAAACAACGCGACGATCCCGGTCATCAACGCGGGCGACGGCGGGCACTGCCATCCGACCCAGACGCTCGCGGACCTTCTCACCATCTGGCGCGAGAAGAAGCGCTTCTCCGGGCTGACGGTCGGCCTCTGCGGGGACCTGAAATTCGGGCGGACGGTGCATTCCCTCATCAACGCGCTCTCGCGGTACGAGGACATGCACTTCGTGCTGATCTCCCCGACGGAGCTGAAGCTGCCCTCCTATGTAAAGGAAGAATCGCTCAAGGCGAAGGGCATTCCCTACCGCCAGACGACGAGCCTCGAAGAAGCCATGCCGGAGCTCGACGTGCTCTACATGACGCGTGTACAGAAGGAACGCTTCTTCAACGAGGAGGACTACCTCCGGCTGAAGGACAGCTACATCCTCGATCCCGCGAAGATGAATCTCGGACGCGAGGATCTCATCGTCATGCATCCCCTGCCGCGCGTGAACGAGATCTCCGTCGCGGTGGACAAGGATCCCCGTGCCTGCTACTTCAAGCAGGTACTGAACGGCAAATACATGCGCATGGCGCTCATTCTGAAACTGCTCGAGGAGGCGGCCTCATGAATATCGATTCGATCCACACCGGCATTGTCATCGACCACATCACGGCGGGGCGGTCCATGCGGCTCTACGAGCTTCTCGGGCTCGGCTCCCTGCACGACGTTTCCGTCGCCATCATCCAGAACGCGGTGAGCCGAAAGATGGGGCGCAAGGACATCATCAAGATCGACGCGGACATTCCGGTCAACTTCGACGTCATCGGCTACGTCGACCCGAGCGCGACCGTGAACATCATCCGCGACGGACAGCTCGTGGAGAAGCGCGAGATCGGGATGCCGGAGACGCTCAGAAACGTCATCCGCTGCAAGAATCCGCGCTGCATCACCTCGACGGAACAGGAGCTCGACCACGTCTTCAAGCTCACCGACCGGCGCCACGAGGTCTACCGCTGCATCTACTGCGAAACCAAGGCAAACTGAGAGAGAGGGGTCTCCCCTCTCTTTCTTTTTTCCCGCGTTTCCCTTGACAAATCCTTCCGGGACGGGTATAATGTATCTGTATGCAATCGGCACGAAATGACAAGTTCCGCCGCAGAACAACGGCGTTTTTCCCGAAAGGATCCCTCCATTGAATATTCGTAAATCCATCTCATTCGCCGCGGCCATCCTCCTCGCCGCCTCCTCCATGGTCTCCTGCCTGCGCACGGAGGGAGGAGATTCACCCGCTGACAATCTTCCCCCGGACACCCCGTCGCAGAGCGGACTCGAAGCGGACACCCCCGGCTACGGCATCGGCGATACCCTCCCGCAGGATGTTCCGGACGTCACGGTCCTCACGCCTGTCGACAATGCGCCCGAGGTCGACGCCAACGCCGACTTCTACCCGGACGGCCTTTTCATCTACGGCGACGCGGTCTACACGCAGTCCTATTTTTACGAGGAATACGCGAAGATCTACGCGCAGATGACGCAGTATTACAAGCAGCTCTTCGGATGCCGGGTCAGCGCGGTCGTCGCGCCGCTCTCCTCGATGACGATCGACAACCCGAAGATCACCTCGATCATCCCGAGTCAGAAGGACATTCTCGACCAGATGGCGCCGCTCTTCGGGGACACCGTCAATTTCCCGAATCCCTATGAAAAGCTCGCCGCGCATAAGAACGAATACCTGTTCTTCCGCACGGACCACCACTGGACCCAGCGGGGCGCGTATTACGCCTACGCCGCGTTCGCGGAATCCGTGGGCTTCACGCCGACGCCGCTCGAGAACTTCGAACGCGTCGTCATCAACGACAGCTACTCCGGGAGCATGTATGAGTGGACGAAGGACGAGCGCGTCAAGGGCTTCCACGACACGATCGAGGTCTTCCACCCGACGAAGAGCGTGCAGATGCACGTCGAGGCGAGCTGGGGCGAGGAGCTGGACTTTGACTCCTGCATCGTCGACGACGTCGGCACCTACATCGCCTACCTCTACGGGGATCACCCGTTCATCACGATCACCGTCCCCGACAATCCGCAGGACCGCGTCTGCCTCGTTCTGAAGGATTCCTTCGGCAACGCGTTCGTGCCCTTCCTCTGCGAGCACTACGGGACCATCCTCGTCGTGGATCCGCGCTTCTTCGAGGGCGTCCTCACGGATCGGCTCTGGGCGTACAATCTGACGGACATCATCTTCGTCAACAACGTCGAGGCCGCGAACTCGATCGCCTGGCCAAAGCTCTTCATGGGCTGCGTCGGCGTCACCCTTCCCTGACGAAATCAAATGAAAATGCCGCATCCCTGCGATACGGCATTTTTTCGTTTTGCGGATTCAGCGGGACTCACCGGAGTTCTTCGCACATTTCCTCGAAGAAAGAGAGGAGCTTTTCAACCGTCGTCTCGTCCGGGATGACGGTCTTCTGCCGTCCGTCGTCGTAGTAGAGCGTGCAGGTGAGCGGATCGCCCCCGATCATGCCGTTCCCCTCCGGGAATGCGGCGAGGTTCAGCGGTTCGCAGAAATCATAGACCTTCTGCCAGACTTTTCCGTCGGTCGTGGTGCTCACGCTCTTCCGTTCGCCGTTCTCCATGAAATAGAAATAGCAGCGGTACAGGTCCTTTTCATCGCGGTCGCACGTGCACTGATAGGAGTACCGGTCCTCGTCGCTGCAGAAGTAGATCCCGTCGAGCTTCGGCGGATCATACCAGACGATCTTCCGCCCGATCGGCTCGGCAAGCTCACAAAGGAGGTCTCTCAGTGTCGTGATGCGGCGGTCCTGCGGCTCGTAGACCTGGATCGTCCGCTCGCCCTCATCGGTCTTCCAGGTGAAATACCAGCGGTTGTAGTCCCCGCCGTCGAGCACGAAGATCTCCTCGCCGTCGGCAAACAGGCCTTCGTCCGGCTCATACGGCACGACCTCCTCCATCAGGGGCCAGAGAACGCGGGTGATCTTCTCGAGATCCGCCCACTGCGATGCTTTGATCGGGACATGATCCCGCTCGACCCTATCCCGCCGGTAGTCTTCGGGCCAGTATTCGGCGTGGACGATCTCGTCGGGCGTCACCTCGATGGCAAATTCGCTCCGATAGACCATGGAGCCTCCGCTCGATTCGTGACGGATCCCGACGAGCTCCCCGGGGAGGGATTCGTCGGCGGCAGGAACAGGAGGATCGGGCGCAGCGGGGATCTTTCGGATGCATCCCCCGAAAAGGAGGGAGAGGATGGACAAGAGAATCACCTCCGTGAAAAGGATGGCCCGGGCATTGTGTTTCATGGGCAGATTCCTCCGGATTCTTCCAGATTGTGCTTCCATTATAGCACATCTTTCCTCCGGGCACATCCCTACAATTAGTGATTTTCCTGTGTCAGCGGATGCCGAATCGTTCTTCGGCGATCTTGGAGACGACGTTCTGCCAGTGTTCGAAGCGGAAGCTCTTTTTGATATCGGTGATATCGACATACGCGCCGTTCATCATGAGCTGGACGGCGGCCTCGGCGATCATGGCCTCGCGGGAGAACGGATCGGCGAGGTATTTTTCAAGCTCAATATTCATTTTGCGGTCGCAACCCTCGATCGCGCCGATATAGAAATAGCTGTCGCGTCCGAGAAGCTCGCCGATGCGGTCGAAGCAGGCGATGCCCTCCGCCACTTCGGCGATGGTGACGCGGCGGGTGTAGCCGGTGAGGCGTTCCCCGCCCATGAGGAGGTTGTCGACGGTGGTTTCGAGGACGTTCGCGAGGTCGCAGAGGATCGCGGTGTCGGGGAGGGATTCACCTCGCTCCCATTTCGAGACCGTCTGGAACGCGACGTTCAGGCGTTCGCCGAGCTCATTCTGGGTGATGCCCTTGTTCT
>CACZSA010000179.1 GCA_902783705.1 uncultured Ruminococcus sp. | reverse complement strand
GGGCGACCGCGACATCTACAAGGGCCTGACCTACTGGACGCCGAACATCAACATCTTCCGGGATCCCCGCTGGGGACGCGGACAGGAAACCTTCGGCGAGGACCCGTTCCTCACGGCGCAGATGGGCATGCGCTACGTCCGCGGCTTGCAGGGGGACGGCGAGTTTCTCAAGGCCTCGGCCTGCTCGAAACACTTCGCCGTGCACTCCGGTCCCGAACCGCTCCGCCACACCTTTGACGCCGACGTGAGCGCGCACGACCTCTGGGAGACCTATCTCCCGGCGTTCGAGTGGACCGTCAAGTCCGGTGTGAGCGGCGTCATGGGCGCCTACAACCGCCTCTATGGCTATCCCTGCTGCGCGATGCCGCTCATCCGCGACGTCCTGCGCGGCAAATGGGGATTTGAGGGCTACTTCGTCTCCGACTGCGGCGCGATCAACGATATCTACGCGAACCACCATTTCACCGACACCATCGAAGGCGCTGCGGCGGCGGCTCTCCGTGCGGGCTGCGAGCTCAACTGCGGCGAGGCCTACCGCCACCTGATCGAGGCCTACGAACAGGACCTCATCACCGAGGAGGAGATCACCGAAGCGGCGGTTGACCTCTACGCGATCCGCGTCCTGCTCGGCGAATTCGAGGAGATCCGCCCGTTCTCCGACATCCCGTTCTCGAAGCTCGACTGCCGCGAGCACCGCGAACTCAATCTCCGCGCCGCCCGCGAGGCCATGGTCCTCGTCAAGAACGACGGCTTCCTCCCGCTCGATCCCGCGACGACGAAGACCATTGCCGTCATCGGTCCGAACGCGATGAATCAGGTCGCGCTCGAGGGCAACTACAACGGCATGGCGTCCGAGTACATCACCCCCGCCGACGGCATGCGCCGCGTGTTCCCGAACGCCGAGATCCGCGCCGCGAAGGGCTCGAACATCTGGGTCGAGCACTACGGCGACTGCGCCGGCTTCACCAATATGCGCTCCGAGGGCGTTGCCTATGCGAAGGACGCGGACACAGTGATCCTCGTGCTCGGCCTTGACTGCACCATCGAGGGCGAGGAGAACGGCACGCGCAACGAATACTTCAACGACGGCGACAAGGTCACCCTGAAGCTCCCGAAGACCCAGCTCGACCTCGCCGAGGAGATCTGCGATACCTGCGACGATATCGTCGTGGTCCTCATGGCGGGCTCCGCGCTCGACCTCGGGGAAAAGATCACCGCGAAGGCCCATGCCATCATCGACGCGTGGTACCCGGGTGCCGTGGGCGGACTTGCCCTCGCGGAGCTGATTGCGGGCAGATTCAGCCCGAGCGGACGCCTCCCTGTGACGTTCTATCACGCGGACGACGCGCTCCCGGCGTTCACCGACTACGCGATGGAGGGCCGCACCTACCGCTATCTCCGCAGCGAGCCGCTCTATCCCTTCGGCTACGGCCTCTCCTACACTTCCTTTGATTATTCCGGCGAAGCCCTCCTCTGCGAGAACGACGACGCCTGCCGCATCTCCGTAAAGGTGAAGAACACCGGTGCGATGCGCGGGACCGAGAAGGTGCAGGTGTACGCCGAATATACCGACAGCCGCACCCCGACCCCGAACTTCCAGCTCTGCGGTCTCCGCGCCGTGGATCTCGACGCCGGGGAAGAGACGACTGTCACCCTGGATATTCCGAAATACTGGTTCTCCGCCGTCCTCGAAGACGGCACGAGATGCGCGCCCGACGGCTCCGTCGTCTTCTGGATCGGCGGTCATCAGCCCGACAAGCGGAGCGCAGAGCTCACGGGGACCGAATGCAGAAAGCTGGTGATCCGATGAAATACGTAATCGGCATTGATGTCGGCACGTCCGGCACGAAGACCGTCCTGTTCGACGAGCGGGGCGGCGTGATCGCTTCGGCGACGATCGAATACCCCATGTATCAGCCCCAGAACGGCTGGGCGGAGCAGGATCCCCTCGACTGGTGGAACGCCTCCGCCGGGACGACGAAGACCGTGATCGAAAAATCCGGCGTGGCCCCCTCCGATATCGTTGGCGTGGGCATCTCCGGTCAGATGCACGGGCTCGTGATGCTTGACGCGGACAACAACATCCTCCGCCCGTCGATCATCTGGTGCGACCAGAGAACGGCGGAGGAGTGCGAGGATATCGAGCGGCTCATGGGCGGACGCGAACGCCTCATCGAGATCACCGCCAACCCCGCGCTCACGGGCTTCACCGCCTCGAAGATCATGTGGGTGAAGAAGCATGAGCCCGGGATCTACGAAAAGTGCGCGCATATCCTCCTCCCGAAGGATTATATCCGCCTCATGCTGACGGGCGAATACGCGACTGAGGTCTCCGACGCGTCCGGCATGCAGCTGCTCGACGTTCCGAAGCGCGACTGGTCCGACGAAGTGCTCGAAAAGCTCGGCATCGACCGCGCGCTCCTCGGCAAGGTTTATGAGTCCCCCGAGATCACGGGACGCGTGACCGAAGCGGCGTCTGCCCTCACCGGCCTCGCGCCCGGAACGCCCGTTGTCGGCGGCGCGGGAGACAATGCGGCGGCGGCGGTCGGCGTCGGCGTCGTATCGGACGGACGCGCGTTCACCACGGTCGGTACCTCCGGCGTCGTCTTCGCGCATACCGATTCCATCACCATCGACCCGAAGGGAAGAGTCCACACCTTCTGCTGCGCGGTCCCGGGCGCCTGGCACGTCATGGGCGTCACGCAGGCAGCCGGTCTTTCCCTCCGCTGGCTCCGCGACACCGTCTGCACGGCGGAGGTCGAGGAAGCCGGGCGTCAGGGCGTCGATCCCTATAAGATCATGGACGGCGAGGCGGCAGAATCCCCGATCGGCGCGAACCGTCTTCTCTACATGCCCTACCTCATGGGCGAGCGCACCCCGCACCTCGATCCGAAGGTCCGCGGTGGCTTTATCGGCCTCTCCGGGATGCACGGACGCGGCGACATGATCCGCGCGGTCATGGAGGGCGTCTCCTATTCGCTGAAGGACTGCCTCGGCGTCCTCGACGGCATGGGCGTCCAGCCGGATGACATGAAGATCTGCGGCGGCGGCGGGAAGAGCCCCTTCTGGCGCCAGATGCTCGCGGACGTCTACGGCATCCCGGTGACGCGTATCGCTTCCGACGAAGGTCCTGCCCTCGGCGTCGCCATCCTCGCGATGGTCGGCGCGGGTCTCTACCCGTCGGTGAAGGACGCCTGCGACGCGATCGTCAAGACGAAGGATTCCGTCGAGCCCGATCCCGCGCGCACCGCTGAATATGCAAAATTCTACCAGGTTTATGACGCGCTCTATCCGCACCTCAAGGCGGACTTCGACGCGCTCGCGGCCCTGTGAAGCCCTTCGTCTCGAAGACCCTGATCGAGAAGGGCTGGTCCCCGGACAAAAAATACCGCGTCGTGACATCGGACGGAGAGGTCTTCCTCCTCCGCGTCATGCCGGGGACCGATCCGAAGGCATTCCGCCCCGCCTTTGAGCGGCAGAGGCACCTCGCAGAGATGGGTATCCCGATGTGCGATCCCCTTGAATTCGGCCCCATGCCGGAGGGCGGCTCCTATGTCGTCCAGCGGTGGATCGACGGGGAGGACGCTGAGCCCGCTCTTGCCCGGATGGATCCCGAAGCGCAGTACCGCTTTGGCCTTGAAGCCGGACGGATCCTGCGCCGCATCCATTCGCTCCCGCCGCCGATCGACGCGCCGGAGTGGGAACCTCGTTTCAACGCGAAGATCGACCGCAAAATCCGTGGTTACCTCGACTGTCCGCTCCGGATCGACGGGGATGAGGCGATCTTCCGCTATCTCAAAGAGAACCGGAAGTACCTCCGCGAACGCCCGAACGTCTGGCAGCACGGCGACTATCACGTCGGGAACATGATGTTCGAGCGGGATGAGAGCGGCGTCCCCGCGAAGCTCACGATCATCGACTTCAACCGCGAGGACTATGGCGATCCGTGGGAGGAATTCAACCGGATCGTCTGGTGCGCACAGACCTCACCTGCCTTCGCGCGGGGCCGGATCGACGGGTATTTCGACGGAGAGCCCCCGGCGCTCTTCTGGCGTCTCCTCTGCCTCTATATCGCGTCGAACACCCTCTCGTCGATCTACTGGGCCGTGCCCTTCGGCGAGCAGGAGATCGATACGATGACGAAGCAGGCCGCGGACGTGCTCCGCTGGTTCGATCACATGAAAAATCCGGTGCCGCTCTGGTACCGGGAGAAAGAGAAGGGTACCCTGTGAAAAGACTTCGCCGGACTGCCGGACAACTCTTCAGCATCGGCGTCCTCGTCATGCTCGCCGTCCTTGCCGCGTTGGGCATGGAGATCTTCGCGGGCCGCATAGACCCGGACGTGATCCTCGCCGAATCGCTGATCCTCGCCACCGGCTGGGTCCTGACGCTGCCCCGGCTGGGCATGGTGATTGCACAAGGCATTGAACAGTTCAAACTCAAAACCATCAATATGGAGGCAAACAAATGAGAAAAGTTCTGATTTTCCAGGGCGGCTGGGACGGACACGAGCCCCAGCTGACGTCCAAGCGGTTCGCCCGCCTCATGGAGGAGGAAGGGTATCAGGCGGAGATTTCCGACACGCTCGACTGCCTGCTCGACTACGACAAGCTCCTCGAGTACCACCTGCTCGTCGCCTGCTGGACCATGGGCTCGATCCCGTGGGAATGCTCGAAGAACATCGCGAAGGCGGTCGGCGCGGGCGTAGGTCTCGCGGGCTGCCACGGCGGCATGTGCGACTCCTTCCGTCAGGACACGGAATGGCAGTTCATGACCGGCGGCCAGTGGGTCAGCCATCCGGGCGGCGACGGCATTGAATACACCGTCAACATCTGCCACGGTTCCTCCCCGATCGTCGAAGGGCTCGAAGACTTCAAGGTCTGCTCCGAGCACTACTATCTGCACGTCGACCCGTCCATCGAGGTCCTCGCGACGACCCGTTTCCCGCTCGTTACCTATTATCACGCCTCCAACAAGCCCGTCGACATGCCCGTCGCGTGGACGAAGTTCTGGGGGCTCGGACGCGTGTTCTACACCTCCCTCGGACACCATGACGACGTCTTCGAGAAGTCTCCGAACGCGGAGATCCTGATGAAGCGCGGCATGCTTTGGGCGGCGGAGGGCAGACAGGTCGTCCTCGACCAGGGGCTCACCCCTGACCGCTTCCTCAACAACGCGAAGATGTATTAATAACAGGAGGATATCATGGCAACTGTCAAGATCGGATTCGTGGGATGCGGCGCGATCAGCGGCATCTACCTCGAGAACATCACCAAGAGATTCAAGGAAATCGAGATCATCGGCGTCTGCGACCTCATCCCTGAGAGAGCGGAAAACGCCGTCAAGAATTACAATATCCCGAAGCTCTACAAGGATATGTACGAGCTCTTCGCGGATCCCGAGGTCGATATCGTCCTCAACATCACCCGTCCCTACGAGCACTACGGCGTGACGATGGCTGCGCTGAAGGCCGGCAAGCACGTCTATTCCGAAAAGCCCCTCGCCGCTTCTCTTGAAGAGGGCAAGGAGATCATGGCGCTCGCGAAGGAAAAGGGCCTGATGCTCGGCGGCGCGCCGGACACCTTCCTCGGCGCGGGCATCCAGACCTGCCGCAAGCTCATCGACGACGGCGTGATCGGCGACCTCGTCGGCTGCGCGGGC
>CACZSA010000178.1 GCA_902783705.1 uncultured Ruminococcus sp. | reverse complement strand
TGGGCGGTCGTCTCCCTCGGCGGGAACGTCGCCCTCGCCGGACACAAGCCGGACGGCCCGTTCCGCGTCGGCGTGCGCGATCCCTTCGATCCCGCGTCGCAGATCGGCGTCCTCACCCTCGACGGCGGCTTCGTGTCGGTCAGCGGCAGCTACGAGCGGTTCTTCGAGGAGGGCGGCGTCCGGTATCACCACATCTTCGACGGCAAGACGGGCTATCCCGCGGAATCGGGCCTCGTCTCCGCCGCGGTGGTCTGTGAGAACGGCGCCCTCGCCGACGCGCTCTCGACCGCCCTCTTCGTGATGGGCAGGGACCGCGCCCTCGCGCTCTACGCCGCCGGGACCTTCGATTTCGAAGCCGTCCTCATCGCCGCCGACGGTCCTGTTTTCCTCACCCCCGGCCTCGCGGACCGCTTCGAAGCCCGCGCGGACGTGCAGGCCGACGTCCTCCCTCTCTCCAATCCCGAATAAAGGAGCCCCCATGCCCCATGGCTGAACAGTACATCGAATCCGCCGTCACCGATCCGGAGACCGCCGAACACCTCTCGCATATCGCCGCCGTGCGCGCCCGCCTCGAAAAGGCCGGACGGGTCGGCGAATCTGCCCCGAAATACTTCATCCAGACCTTCGGCTGCCAGCAAAACGAGGCCGACAGCGAGCGCCTCTCCGGCCTCTGCACGGCGATGGGCTACGTCAAGACCCCCACCCCCGACGACGCCGAGCTGATCCTCGTCAACACCTGCGCCGTCCGCGAGCACGCCGAGAAGAAGGCCCTCTCGATCATCGGCAGCTATAAGCACATCAAGGACAAAAACCCCGCGACGGTCATCGGCGTCGGCGGCTGCATGGTGACGCAGAAGGCGCGTGCGGACAAGCTCAAGGGCAGTTATCCCTATGTCTCCTTCACGTTCGACACCGGGGCGGTCGACCGGGTCCCGGCCCTTCTCGATGCCGCGCTCTCCGGGGGACGGCGGGAATTCGTTCTCAGCGAGGAATGGAAGATCGCCGAGGGCATCCCGATCCGCCGCGAATCGAAGCACATGGCCTGGCTCTCGATCATGTACGGCTGCAACAATTTCTGCTCGTACTGCATCGTCCCCTACGTCCGCGGGCGCGAGAGAAGCCGCTCGGCGGAGGCGATCCTCGAGGAAGCGCGGGCCCTCATCGACGACGGCGCGCGGGACATCACCCTCCTCGGGCAGAACGTCAACTCGTACGACGGCGGCCCCTACGACGGGCGAAACGTCGATATCGCCGACCTCATGCACCGCATCTGCGCCCTCGACGGCGACTTCCGCCTCCGCTTCATGACGAGCCACCCGAAGGACGCCTCCGACCGCCTGATCGAGGCCATGGCGACCGAGGATAAGGTCGTGAAGCACTTCCACCTTCCCGTGCAGTCCGGCTCGGACGAGATCCTGGGCCGCATGAACCGCAGATACACCGCCGAAAAATACCTCGAGCGGGTCGAAAAGATCCGCGCCTCCGTCCCGGACGTCTCGCTCACGTCGGACATCATCGTCGGCTTCCCCGGGGAGACCGAGGACGACTTCGAGGCGACGCTCGCGATGATGCGGGCTGCGCGGTACGATATGGTCTACTCGTTCATCTACTCGCCGAGAGCCGGGACGCCCGCCGCGTCGATGCCCGACCAGGTGCCGCGCGAGGTGTCCTCCGCCCGGATGGAGCGCCTGCTCGCCCTCGGGGCGGAGATCGCGGACGAGCGCAACGCCCGGTTCGTGGGCCGCACCCTCCGCGTCCTGGTCGAGGACGTCTCGAAGAACGAGCCCGAAAAGCTCACCGGGCGAGGCGACCCCGTCCGTCCCATCCACTTCCCTGGGGAGAGATCCCTCATCGGTCAGTTTGTCAACGTCCGGATCACCGAGGCGAAGACGTACTGTCTGGAAGGGGAGGTTGAATAAAGGGGCGGCGGTCTGCGCGCTGACGCTTGCGGATGAAGGGATCCGCACCTTCCTGCAACTTGCGCGCTGACGCTTGCGGATGATGGATCTTGCAGATCCGACGCTTTTTTCGCCTGCGCGGCTGGCGCACAAGAGGCCTCCGGAGCCGGCCTCTT